>JBJTMN010000404.1:0-3749 GCA_046070545.1 Ferruginibacter sp. | reverse complement strand
AAATCTTTTGCATTGGTATTTACCTACACTGGTTATGCGGAAACCCAAAAGAATTTTTACCTGAGCGACGGCGAAGAGGAAAAAGTAACGATACAAATGGAAAGAGCCAGCCAGACCTTACAAACAGTAGAAGTAAGTAATGAAAAAGAACGCATTGAAACTGGTCTTGTAAAAATAAATCCTAAAAACGCTATTACATTACCCAGTACAACTGGTGGCATTGAAGCGATCATCAAAACCCTGGTGGGCAGCAATAATGAGCTTACATCGCAGTACAGTGTACGTGGCGGTAATTACGATGAGAATTTAATTTACATCAACGACTTTGAGATCTTTCGCCCCTACCTGGTACGCAGCGGCCAGCAGGAAGGCCTGAGTTTTATCAATCCGGAACTGGCAAAGAATGTAAATTTTTACACCGGTGGTTTCCAGGCAAAATATGGTGATAAGATGAGCAGCGTGCTGGATATTCAATACAAAAATCCAACAGGCTTTGGTGGCTCAGCTTATGTAAGTTTATTGGAGCAGGGTTTTCACCTGGAAGGTGCCGCAAAAAAAGGAAAGGTATCTTACCTGGTTGGTGTACGTAACCGCAGCAATAAAAATCTATTAAAAAGTCAGGAAACAGTTGGTTCTTATATTCCTTCATCATCCGATATGCAGGCATTTGTTACCTATAAAATAAGTGACAAATTACAGCTTGAGTTCTTGGGCACTTACTCTGTTACCAAATTCACCCTGTTTCCGGAATCGGTACAAAAAACCAGCTCTGTCTTCTCTCCCCTGTTTACAGCCAACCTGGGGCTGGATATTGCTTTTGAAGGACAGGAAAGGGATGGTTATAAAACAAACCTCATTGGCCTTAGCCTGGTGCACACACCCAACAAAAAGCTAAAACTAAAGTGGATGGTAAGCCGCTTTCAGAACAAAGAGAACGAAAACTTTGATATTGCCAGTACCTATCTTTTTGGCGACCGCGACTTTGACCGTACCAGCAGTACTTTCGGGCAGATCATAAACCCGCTGGGCGCCGGGTTTTACCAGAACTATGGACGCAATGAGCTGAACATACATGTATACAATGCAAGCCTGAAGGGCAGTTACGCAGCTGGCAAACATGTGGTACAGTTTGGTAACAGCATTGAGCAAACAAATATCACCGATAAATTAAGAGAATGGGAATACCGCGACAGTGCCGGTTATTCATTGCCCTATAACCCTGCTCAACTGAATTTATTCAGCAGCATCCATTCAACCGCTGACCTCAATATTCAAAAATACAGCGGCTACATACAGGACAATATACGGATGGGTAAAGCCAACAATGCTACCCTGCAGGCCGGTGTGCGTTATAACTACAATTCGCTGAACAAGGAATTTTTAATCAGTCCACGCCTGCAGCTGAGCGTAAAACCCAAATGGAAAAGAGATGTGGTTTTAAAACTTGCTGCAGGTGCCTATCACCAGCCGCCCTTTTACAGGGAATTACGTAAATATGATGGCACCCTGAACACACAGGTAAAAGCACAAAAAAGTTACCAGGTGGTTGCCGGTATGGATTATAATTTTAAAGGTTTTGGCAGCCGGCCCTTCCGCATTACCACCGAAGCCTATTACAAAAGCATGAGCAGCGTGGATGTGTATGATATTGACAATGTGAAGATCCGCTATGCCGGTAACAACAATGCCAAAGCTTATGCAACCGGTTTTGAAGCCCGGCTTTTTGGCGAACTGGTAAAAGATGCTGAAAGCTGGTTAAGCATTGGTATCATGAAAACCAGGGAAGATCTTGATAATGATTTCTATTATCAATATAAAAATGCAGCGGGTGAAATCATCAATGCGCAAAGCACCGACCAGGTTGTAGCCGACAGCATTAAGACCAATGTTGGTTTTGTGCGCCGGCCAACCGACCGTTTAATAACGGTTGGTCTGTACCTGGAAGATTATTTAACTACCAACAAGAATTTAAAATTTCATTTAAATCTCTTGTACGGCAGTAACATGAGTTATAATATACCCAACAGTGTTAAATACCGGAATGCCCTCACCATTGAGCCGTATATACGTGTGGATGCAGGTTTCAGCGCACAGCTACTCAGCGAAAAAAGCAAGCGCCGCAGCCACAGCCCCTTCCGCAGTTTCGAAAACATCTGGGCAAGCTTTGAAGTATTCAATTTAATTGACCGCCGCAATACCATCTCCTTCCAGCTCATTAAAGATTTTGCCGGCAACACATATGCAATGCCCAACAGGTTAACGCCCAGACTGGTTAATTTTAAGATCGTGGGAAGGTTTTAAATAACAGCCTCAGTTTTTTATAGCACGATCGTTGCATTGTAATCACTCTTTTTATATACCTGTAAGAAACTTCAATTACAGCCGGGTAATCACTTTACTGCATCCGTTGATTATTTTCCACACCTCGTTTTTAAAGTAAAGCTGTATCAGAGCTGAACAATGCCTTAAATTCAATCAATCGTTATTTAACAGAATGTAGTTTTCCCCGGGCAGGATCAATATCGGTTTAAACAGAATTAAGTTCGGTTTATTCAGAATTGAGTTTAGATCAACCGAAACTAATAACTGCTTATTAAGAAGCCGGAACCACTTTCTCCGAATAAGGAAATGTTAAAGCTGCATTAAGTACTATCTGGATATTTCCAAAATTATATACTGGTTTGTCATGCTTACGCCATTTTACCCACCAGGGCTATCACTACTGAAAGCCTCCTCCCCAAAAAATAGTACCTTTACGCTGTGAAAAAGTCATTACGCATAACCGGCCTCATCAGCATTACCCTGCTCTATTGCTTTGCCATAGGGCTTTACAGCGGTGTGGCGTATGCAGGCAATACGGCTTTTTTAAAACAGGATGGTAGTGCAACAGAAAAGTACAGCAATACTGTTTCTGCTAAATCCTTTCAGCATACGATACAAACCGAAACTTCTGTTACGGTTTGCAGCCACAGCAACCCGGCAACCGTAAAAAATACATACAAAGAATTTTCTGCTGTCAATAAGGCTGCAGAACAGGTATATGTGCATACCTTTTCGCAATACAGCTTCTATTCCCGTAAACTGCTGGTACGGTTACAAAATACCGACCTTATTTTCCCCTTTCATTATTTCTGGTGATCTGTTGTCATTATCCTGCCCGAACAGGATGAAATCTTTTTATTGAATACAGCCTGTTTTAAAACAAGCCTGTAATATTTATTCATTTAAAAAACAAGATCATGACATTAGATACAGGAACTATCCTGACTGCCGTATTTTTTTTACTGCTTTGCATAATACCATTCATATTATTGAACATCAGTCACCGTAAAAGGGTAAAGCAAAACCTGCAGCTCCTTAACCGGGAGGCCGGCAAATACCAAGTAAGCGTAAACACATTCAATACCTGGGGTAATACCTCCATTGGCATGGATGAAAATGCCAACGTTATCTTCTTCACCAAAAAAACAGCTGATGGCGATACTGCACAGCTGGTAGCGCTTACAGAAACTGAAAAATGCCGCATAGCAAATATCAAAAGAACCGAAAGTGATGGCGATCATCATTACAGCCTCACCGAAAAACTGGAACTGGTTTTTGAAAGCCGTGACAAAAAGAAAGCAGAAACGGCATTGGCTTTCTTTGACATAGAGCACGATGGAGGCATGCTTACCGGCGAGCTGCAGATGGCTGAAAAATGGTGTAATATCATCAACCATAAAATTGCAGCAGCAAACAAAAAATAAAAG
>JBJTMN010000403.1:0-2323 GCA_046070545.1 Ferruginibacter sp. | reverse complement strand
ACTTTCAGGTGCAGTTCGCCCTGGCAATGGAGCAATACCTGCTTTATTTCGGGTGATATTTCAAAATGCATACTGGCATCTTCTTCCTGCAAAGTGTGCAATACCTGCGATAATTTTTCTTCTTCACCTTTATTAACGGCTGAAATAGCCACGCTGAAATTAGCGGTAGGAAAAACGATAGGCTCCAGTTCCAGGGGTTTACCCTTTTCGTGCAGTGTATTGTTAACATGGGTTGAACGTAGCTTTACGGTGGCACCAATATCGCCGGCAACCAGTTCCTGCACGGGAACACGGGTATGGCCTTCGAGTAAAAACAACTGGTTTATTTTTTCAACAACGCCGGTATTCTCATTAACCAGTTCGCTGCCGGATCTTATGCTGCCGCTATACACTTTAAATAAACTGAGTTCACCAATATGTGGTTCAATGATGGTTTTAAAAACAAAGATGCAGGCAGGGCCATTAACATTGCAGGGTAAAAGCGCGCCCGCTTTTGTTTGTTGCGGCGGCATTTCAACAGGCGCCGGGCATACGTAATCAATAAAGCTCATCATACGGCCAATGCCCATATTCTTTTCTGCCGATGCACAAAACAGGGGAAAGATATCATGTTTGATCATAGAAGTATGCAGGCCGGCTTTCATTTCTTCTTCTGTAAGTTCGCCCTGGTCAAAATATTTTTCCATCAGGCCTTCATCATTGGAAGCGATCGTTTCTATCAGTTCTTTGTGAAGCATCTCTGCTTTTTCTTTCTCACTTCCGGGAATTTCAAGTTTCTCTGGTTTACCGCCTTCGGGCCCGTATTGGTACATTACCATATTCAGCACATCAACAATCCTGTTGAAACCGCTGCCGGTTTGTACGGGGTATTGCACGGCAACCACATTATTGCCAAAATGATTTTTGGCTGCAGCCAGTGTGCTGTCAAAATCTGCATCATCCTGGTCTAACTGGTTGATCACAAAAATGGTGGGCGTTTTATAACTGTCGGTATATTCCCATATGATATCAGTTCCTATTTCTACACCCATGGCTGCATTCAGCACCATTACACCGGTATCTGCCACCCGCAGGGCGCTGATCACTTCGCCTGCAAAATCATCGTAACCCGGGGTATCAATGATGTTGATCTTGTAATCTTTCCAGATGCTGTGTAAAAGCGATGCAAACACAGAACTTTGCCTTTCGGTCTCCAGTTCGTGATAATCGCTCACTGTATTTTTTGCAGCAATGCTGCCGCGGCGTTTAATAAGGCCTGCTTCGTACAGCATGCTTTCGGCCAGGGTGGTTTTACCACAGCCGGCATGCCCAAGCAGGGCAATGTTTTTTACGTGGTTGGAATCATAAGTTGGCATAACAAAAAATTTATGTAGTAATTAAATGTTCCGGTATTTTAACGGCCAGTCTGATAAAGACTGGCCGTTAAAATGGGGGTTACTTTTTTATGAAAGCATGAAATTCGCTTTCCAGTGTATCAAGGTCAAGCAGGAGTTTATCCAGTTTTTCTTTGATGTAATGATGTGGAATGCGGTGCCCGAAAGTGGGATGTTTCTCTGCTTCAAAAACATGATACCGGATCTCGTGTTTCAGGTCATGGATATTGATAAGCTGAATATGGAACTGGTTGTGAAAATGTTCTATGCCCAGTAAAACATCATGGTCTGTTTTACCCGGGGCGAAATAATACAATTCGTTTTTAAGTCCGTTTATCTTTTCACGGTTTGATGCCAATACATCAAGCCATTGGTTGCACTCGTCAATGAGTGACCGGTGTTGTGTTTCTGTATACATGTCAGTAGAATTTATTAGTTTAAAAACCGGGTATTATTGTTTTGGTTTGTGTACTAAAGGTAAAAACAGCCTGAAAAAAAAAACCTGATAAAGGTCATACAATGCTGTAAACCTTGTCATTTTCTTCGGGTACCAAAATGCGGATAAATGCAGAATTTAAATGGAGTAGTAGTTTCCCTGTGTTCTATAAAGTAACAAATTCTTTTTCAGAAATAAAAGCGGTTTTTATGAGCAGGTATCTTCGTTATCATTAAAACTAACCATCACCGGAACGTGGTCGCTGTATTGTTTCCAGAACTGATAGTCGCCAGTTTCAACGGAACTTATTTTACCGGCAAGATCACCTGAAGCAAAGCAATAATCGAGGTGAAAAGGTTTATCGGGGTGGCGGTATAGATAATGAGTTGGATGTTTCTCCTT
This sequence comes from Ferruginibacter sp., assembly GCA_046070545.1. Classification (GTDB taxonomy): domain Bacteria; phylum Bacteroidota; class Bacteroidia; order Chitinophagales; family Chitinophagaceae; genus Ferruginibacter. The sequence goes on along the minus strand of JBJTMN010000403.1, from coordinate 112 downwards.
TCCCTGCAGTTGATCAAAATACAGGTGATAACAACTGGTAATGCCTTTTTTATGCAGCAGTTCCACCACGTGCGAATGATTGCCGGTGCGGTATTTTTTATCGAAGATGGTA
>JBJTMN010000402.1:0-16185 GCA_046070545.1 Ferruginibacter sp. | reverse complement strand
CCAAAGTGTACACCTGCTTCTAAAAGTTGCTGTTGTAAGGAAGTATTTTCCATTTTATTTGATTAGCTGTTAATTATTAATTGTTAGTTGTCAATTGCTGCTGTATTAACCGGTAAACGATTAACCAATAACTATTAACGTTTAGAGAACTGGAAGCTTCTTCTTGCTTTCTTACGTCCCGGTTTCTTACGCTCTACCGAACGAGGATCACGTTTTAATAATCCAGCGGCCTTTAAAGCCGGACGGTAATCAGCACTTACCTCAATCAAGGCACGGGCAATACCCAGCTTGGTTGCTTCAGCCTGTCCTTTTACGCCACCGCCTGTAGCATTTACAACTACATCAAATTTATCAGCAGATTCAACCGTTTTTAACGGAGCTTCTACCTGGTTCTGTAAATAAACCAACGGGAAGTAGGTTTTGTAGTCTTTGCCGTTCACTGTTATCTTTCCGTCTCCTTTTGAAAGGAAAATGCGGGTAACAGCTTCTTTTCTGCGGCCGACTGCGTTTGTTTGTTTTTCCATTTTATTTTATTTGGAATTTATTTTTTAATTGTTGTTAATCCTGAGCGAAGCAGCAGAATTAGAATTTTAATTCTTTCGGTTGCTGTGCTCCGTGTGGATGCTCAGCACCCTGGTACACAAATAATTTCTTATACATCTGGCGGCCCAAACGGTTTTTAGGCAACATACCTTTGATGGCTCTTTCGATGATCACTTCAGGTCTGCGTTTCAGCAGGTCTTTAGCTACTTCTTCTTTACGGCCACCGGGGTAACCACTAAAAGTGTCATAGGTCTTCTCATCCATTTTATTACCGGTAAGTTTTACTTTTTCGCAGTTGGTAACGATGATGAAATCGCCGCAATCAACGTGAGGCGTGTAGTATGCTTTATTCTTTCCACGAAGAATGGCCGCAATACGGGCGCACATACGACCAACGGTTTGTTTAGTACCATCCACAACGTACCAGTTGTGTTTAACGGTAGCCTCGTTCGCATGTTTTGTAGTGAAATGTAATTTGCTCATTTTGTTTTTTTTAAGTTTCGTCTTCCGACATTACCCATGGCCATCCCCATGGTTTTTAAATTTGGACCGCGAAGGTAACTGCAAACAGCCTTAACTGCCAAAGAAAAACAGAACTATTTTTAATCGCACATTCGCAACTAATTGATTATCAGTAAAAATTTTGACCATTTATTTTGATCACAGGTTCCCGGCCATAAAAAAGCGGCCCTTTTCAAGGGCCGCCTGTATTTATTTGGGGTAGATCTTTATTCTTTAACGAACTGTTTTACAAAACTATCCCGGTCATTTGAAAGCCTTACATAATAGGTACCACTGCCAAACCGGGAGATATTTAGAGGCATGGAATTACTCCCCTGTTCCAATACGATATCCCTTGTATATAGCAGCCTGCCGTTTGCATCTGTTATCTGTAAAGCAGATTGGCCGGCCATTCCGTTCGTTTGTACCTGTAAAACATCTTTTACAGGGTTAGGGAATACAAATAGCTGTACATCTTTTTTATTCAGGTGTACGGCCACTACCTGGCTGTTTACAGACTGGCCATCTATATCAACTGCCTGCAAACGGTAAAAAACGGTAGGTACACCCTGCAGCATTACGGGCAGCAGATCTGTATAATTGTACGTTAGCGGAATTGCCGAATTACCTGCAGCGCTTACTTTTTCTATATCAGTAAAATGAACCCCGTCTGTGCTTCTTTGTACCACATAGTGTTTGCTGTTTTGTTCATACTGGGTTTGCCACTGCAGTTTAATGCGGTAATTATTATTTACGGCTATAAAAGAAGTAAGTTTAATAGGTAGCGCATCAAGTGCCAGTTCGAGAATTTCTGCGGGAGTAAGTGCCCGGTTATAAATCCTGAACTCGTCTATCTTACCATTATGGCCATTGTACTGCGGAGGCGAAAAGCCATTATAAAATAGCGTACCAAACCGGGCTGCAAAACTATAGGTGGGTGCAGTTGTGCCAGCAGTGCCGGTAGCATTCAGTACCCCATTCACATATATCTTTAATGCAGTACCGGCTCTTACACAGGCTACATGTTTCCACACATTAAGTGGCAGCGCTCCATTGGTAGATCCTATATTGCCATTCTTGAAATTAAAATTGATTTGCTGAAAGCCACCGCTGTTCCACATAAACACACCAGCGCCACCATAGTTGATATTGTTGTCGTAAATACCGCCGGCATGAGGCTGGCTGGTTGTAAGTACTGAAAAATCGATTGTAAAATCCTGGTTGGTACCAAAATTTACATTGGCATTTATGGGATGGGTTGCGTACTGAGATACGGTACTGCCGGGGTTTGAATATGCCATGGCAGCATTGGCAAGGTTTTTATTATTAGTAGTTGCCGTTGACCCGGCATTAGTGCCATTAATAAAATTTGGACCGGCATCTACATAGTTTCCGTCCATACGCCAGTAGGCCATCAGCCCGGCTGTAGGTTGCGCAGTTGCTGCCATATATACAAACAAGGCCGCCATCAAAGCTGGTAAAAACTTCTTCATGCTTAAAGATTTTACAAATAGTGATCACAACACAAAACGTGTTATGCGGCCTTCATGGAATTGAAAATATTGGAGGCTTCGGTCCGGTTACGCACTTTCAGTTTCTTATAAATATTCTTGCAATGCTTTTTGATGGTATTTATGTTCACTTGCTGTATGGCCGCCATTTCCTTATACATCAGGCCCTTAGCCAGCAATTTCAAAATGATTGTTTCTGTGGGAGTTAGTTGGTTCTGCTTGATCATCTTGTTGGTCAAAAATAAATTGAACAGTATTGTAAAACAATGGCTCTTTTGTGTACCATGGCTTTCTATACAAATATATCAGCAACGCAAAAACGTAAACAGGGTATTATAACGGATTGTAAAAGGGGTTAATACACGGTACTTATGAGCTTTTAATTTTATGTGCTTTTTTTGTAAAGCTTCCTGTTTCGCCGGATTAAATGCTGAAGCATTGAAAAATGATTAATACCCTTAGTAAAAAATCTCAAAAACGATTGGTTGTGCCTGCAAATAAGGATTGAAGCAACAGGCAAACTGCTTTAACTGATACCGGAATTGTTCACTCCTGCAATGCTGAGTATTAAAATAAAAGCAAAACAACAGCACTTAAAATAAGTAGTCGCCTTCAGGTGCTGTTGTTTTATGGTGAGAAATTTTAAGAAGGAAATATGGTTATTTGTGTTCCATTTCCAGCTGAAGAAATGAGTGCAACTTTATACTTTATCTGCTCCGCCCTGTACTGCATATTTTTAAGTCCATATCCCTTCTTCACTTCATCTACATTAAAACCTTTTCCATTATCGGCCATGATAATCTGTATTTTTTTACCACTGGCTGTTATATCAACATTAATCCGGCTGGCACCCGAATATTTTTTACTGTTGTTGATGGCTTCCTTGCAAATTAAAAACAGGTTGCGTTTTTCTTCCTTGGAAAGCTGGCGGCCGTTCACTTCACTATCTGCTTTTATAATGGCTTCAATATTACTGGCCGCTGCCACCGGTATGGCAAACTGTTTCAGACGTGTTATCAGTTCATCCACCGTATCTAAAGAATCATCCAGCACCCAGATCATATCCCGGAGGCTCATGGTAGCTTCGGTTAAGTTTTCCTTCACCTGCTGCAGGCTTTCCTCCTGCTTTACACCACTAATGGCCAGGTTGGTAAATACTTTTACGCTATTGAGGGTGCTACCTAAATCATCGTGCAGATCGGTGGCAATATTTTTGCGTATTTCGTGCTGCTTTTGTATCTGCCTGATACGGTAACGGTATAAAGAATAAAGTAGGGTGGCTCCGGCTAAAACCAGCAATAAATAAAACCACCATTGCTGGTACCACCGGGGTTGTATCTTCAGACTTAATTGTAAAGCATTTTCAACATAAGAGCCATCTACATTGCGATACCGGATATGAATATTATAATTACCGTAGCCGAGCGCATTTAAAGTAAATAAATTATCGTCCCCCACATCAATAAAATCATTTTGCAAACCCTCAATTTTATAGCTAAACTTTATTTTATGGTTATTTGAATAAGTAAGGGCGGCCAGGTAAATGGTTATCGTGTTGGTACCTGAAGGAAATTCAAGATTATTCCAGGAAAGATTGTGTATGAATTTCTTTTGATCATTATCATAATATTCAAGTTTGTAGATATACACAGGAAAAGCGGGTTTATTATCCCTCATCTTTTCAAGATCGATCTCTGTAAAGCCATTGATGCCACCAAAATATAGTTTTCGGCCAATCTGCAGGGAGCTTTTTTCATCAAATGAATTATCCTGTAAACCATCTTCATAAAAAAAACTGCTGCAGGATCTGGTATAACAGTTTACTCTTGAAATACCTCTGTTGGTACTCACCCATATAATTGAATCGGATTCCGGAAGTATGCCATAAATGCTGTTATTTGGCAGACCGTCATTTTCTGTTATCTGTGTCCAGTTTCTATCCTTTTTATTATAACCGTTCAGCCCCGCATCAAAGCTTCCAAACCAATATTGTTTACCGTTATCAAACATATCAAAAAATATACTGGCAGTAATATCTGTTTCTTTACGGGTGTCTTTGATTATTTCCACAACCGAATCTATTTTGGGATCAAATTTTTCCAGGGTATTATCGGTAAGCAACCATAAAAAACCTGCTCTGTCCGCTTTTATATTATGAATATGATTTTCTGTTATCCCCCCGGAATGGGGTTTCCCAGCTTTAAATTGAGTAATGCTGTGTTTAACCATATCCCACTTTAATAATCCTTCCTGCTCTTCGCTTGCCCAATAGCTTACATTGCCGGTTCTGATGGAATTATTAAAATAATGTTTTTTGTAGCTGGTCCACTCTGGATAAAGTTTCAGTAATTCATCTTGCGAAAGTTCTGATCTTTTTGGGTTATAGCCATACATTCCCATATCTGAACTAACAACCCAAAAGTTTTCATTAATTTTCTCGATATAATGAACCAGGCCCAATGAAGAAGATCCCTTGATCTTTTTTGTGGACCCCGAAATAATGTCTGTTTCATAAAGTCCATCCGTAGCAGTCGTATAAAGTACAGAGTCATTCCCGGGTACTATCGAATAAATATGATCCATATGATCACTAATACCATCATCACCGGAAAAATAACGGAATCCATTTGTAGTAAGACTTATCATTTGCAGTGCTTTAGAGGTACTGACCCAAAGGTTGTTCTCCCTATCAAGCATTAAATGATTAATTGTATTATCCTGCAACCACCTTTTTTTCAATAAGCTTGCCCGGTAAAGGAAATATTTGCCGGAACTCATATCAACATTAATTAAGCCCGAGTTTGTACCTATCCAGAATTTACCTTCTCTGTCCCTGGTTGCGCAGTTTACAACAAGGGAATTAAAATCTTTAAAGGTATATTCCGAAATGTATTGCCAACCTGAATTATTAAACTTACCAATTACTATTTTTTTATTTGAAATTATGAACAACGTATCCTTATGATAAACAATGTCTTTGACGTCCGTTTCAAACTGCTTATCCTTTGTTACATAGAACGCCATTTTTTTCATGGTAAAGCTCCTGGTATCAAAAACCAATATACCATAACCACTTACTCCAACTGCAACATGACCATCGGGCAAAGGTTTAATAAAAAGAATATTTATACTTCCGGAAAAACCGGGGAGATTATTTATTATCGTATAATTAGATTCATCGCTTTTTCTATACGCTAAAAAATTATTTGTGCCTATCCACGTGTTATTGTCTGAATCTATATGTATCCTCTTAAGCCATAAATTGGGAAGCTGATCTGCTTTACCTGTACCGTACTTTATCTTTAATTTCTGAACCTTAAAATCCAGGGGGTTAATAATGTCAATTCCTTTATTAAAATCTGCCGCATATATATTACCGTTGCCGGAAGTAACGATATCAAAAAAGTAATTGCCTGCAAGGTTGTTCTGAATACCCGAATTACTTTTAAAAACTTCAAAGGATTTCCCATTAAACCGATAAACACCATCTTGTGTTGCAATCCAGATAAAACCATATTTATCCTGGATGGTTTTATTGATACCATAGGTATTCAGGCCTTCTTTAAATGAAAACGTTTTAAATACTGCCTGCTGTGCTGTTGCATTACCTGCACAAAACAATAAACAGACAAAAAAACCGTGAAAACACCGTTGCAGCATTGAATATTTTATATGTAAATTTAACCAAACAAATAATATGTCAACGGAAATAAAAAAAGAGAAGAAATGGACTATCATCATGCAAATAAGTGCTGAGAATAATCTCTTTGATGATATGCTGAATGTGATGCAGGAACTGTATAATATTAAAACAGCTGACAACAGTATTGATGAATTTGACGATGTTAACTTCATTGTGATTTTTGATGGGCTTAGGGCTGAAAAATTTTCCACTGACTTTGCAAGGCCATCTATATATGAGGTAAAGCCTAATTCAAGTTTTTTATTAGACTTTCCAAATCCGGAAATAAACGGCCATAGAATAAAAGAAGATTTATCTAATACAAATACACTTACAGCTGTTTATGAGTACATCCGTCATTATTATCCGGCTAAGCAGTTTGGGTTTATCTGCAAGGGACATGGTGGTCCTGGAGTAGGTGATATAGGATCCGGGCAGTTTTATGAGAAAATCTTCAAAGTTCCGGCCGATGTTGCAGGCGATGAAGACAAAATAAAGGACCTGATCAGTAAAAAAATAAAAGGATGGACATTTGAAGGTGCCTACGAAATAAAAGGATACATTCCTTGTAATGATGACAATCGTTATGTAATGGTAATCCTGAGCCGGAATAATAATAAAGCACTTACCTATCGTAAACTCAGTGAAGTATTGTATGACGTATTCAAGCGTGAAAAAAGAGCGTTTCTCTTTCTCGATTGCTGTTGGGGTATGCAAATAGAAAGTGCATATACATTTATGAATAATTGTGAATACTTTATAGCCTCCGCAGATGAAATGCCTGCAGCCGGAATCGGGTATGATGACTTTTTGGCTAAGATCATTTGCAGGCCACGGATTATAGGCAGAGAGATCGCTAATATGCTACTATCGGTTTATTTTACCAATAAATATGATGACTACGATGTGGACATTGAGGAATTCAGACATATGGGAGTATCGTTGACAAACTTAAAAACAGATGCCTTAAGAGAATTTATCAACAAGTTTAATACCCTGTGCGAATACCTTTGCAGGGAAATGGATCAACTGGGCATTTTAATTTTAAAGGCAAGGAAATGTTGCAGGGATTATACCTACGTTGTACCCGACGAATATGCTGTATTCAATATTGATATGATCTGGTTTTTTGAAAACCTTCGGTATTTTAATGATAAGCTTTGTATTAATGATGAAGAGTTATCGGGGATGCTATTGGAAATAATATACATACTCACCGTAAAATTAAGGTATGGCTACCTGGGCAATAATTATGATGACGCTTTGTTAGGAACAGAGGCGCTGGGTGGAAAAGGCATTACTATTACCTTCCCGGAAACCCGTGATTTATTTGATATCTCATTTTATTCCTCTGAGGAATCGGTAAGGCCCCGGTTTGTAAACGATACCGGCTGGAATAATGTCTTATTATCCTATTATGAATACACTAAAAAAAATGCAAAAGAGCCTGCCAAATTTATTGAGTATTATCATAATAAATTTAATAAAGGGAACACGCATTTACTATCTATCTTTAATATTGAAGACATAAACAATGAAGATTCTCCTGGCAGAATAAGCAGTCTTTTTACTGACTACCCGCGGGTAACAACAGAAAGCAAATGGGGCAAATTTGTTCCTATAAATGGTCAATCCGGTACATAGTTGTTCTACTTGCTTTTCTTTATCGCTGGATTTGTACTGGTATATATCTTGCAATAAAGAAGATTTTCCGGATGTGCTTTTAAAGCCATTCCCGCAACCGGCAGCTGCGATCAGTTTTATACCATATTTAGAACCAATAAATGAAAGACCGTAATTAACAGAAAACTCATCTTTATCAAGTGTATTTTTTCGACCCAGATACCAATGATAAAACCATATCTCCACTAACGATAACGGGTTTTATACAGATCACTGCTTTTACAGATACGGGCCAATACTAGCTACATTAATTTATTTATCGTACCGGTTTCAGATAAATATAACTTTTACTTGAGCTCACCACCGTGTTTTCACCTTTTTTTAATTTAAAAGTATTATTTTCATCCGGAATTAAACCAGCTGACCTAGCATGCCCTCTATTGTTCTCGTAGATGATCACTCCCTGCTCCGCAACGGGCTTGCCTCACTTGTAGAAAGCCAGGGCAATACAGTGCTGTTTGAAGCCGATGATGGAAAGGAGTTTATTGCAAAACTAGACCCCGCCAACCTCCCCCAGCTCGTCCTCATGGACATCAATATGCCCGGCATGGACGGCTTTGAAACCACCCAATGGCTTAAGCAAAACCACCCGCAGGTGCTGGTGCTGGCGCTCAGCATGTACGATAACGAAACCTCTATCATACGCATGCTTAAATGCGGTGCCAAAGGCTATATTTTAAAAGACAGTGAACCGGCCGAACTGAAAACAGCTATTGAAGATATACTCAATAAAGGTTTTTATTACAGCGACCTGGTAAGCGGCAAACTCATGCACGCCATCAATAAACTGGATGACGAAACAGACGACCTGAAGAACCTGGTACCCCTCAACGACCGGGAGACTGACTTTTTAAAATACGCCTGTACCGAAATGACCTACAAGGAAATTGCCGATAAAATGTTCGTGAGCCCACGCACCATCGATGGCTACCGCGACGCCCTGTTTGAAAAACTGAAACTGAAGACCAGGGTTGGCCTGGTGATGTATGCTATTAAACATGGCATAGTGCACTTGTAGAAAAAATTGAAACCCCATTCAGCCTTTACATGCGATTCGGGCAACAAACAAACAGCAACAGACAAGCAATCTATCCCCTTTGAAGCACCGTAAAATAATATTAAGCAGAAACCGCCTGCTGTTTTTCAACGCCCTCTTTCTTATAATGTCTTTTATAAAATTCCTTTAAAAAGTTCACCACAAAAAGATAGCTCAGTAATACCGAAAAGGAAACCTGTACAGAAAAGATGAACTCCGATAACACCGCCAGCAAAAGGCAAATGCCAAAGAAAGAAATATATTCATTTACAAAAAGCTGCATCAGGAGGTCAAGCCAGGGATGTTTGTAAATGACCGGTGCCTTCACTTTTTTGAAGAACAGCAGGTAGCTGAGCGCACCAAGACCCGTTATCATGAACAGCGCCCACCACCAGCTTATATGTCCCCGGTTCCTGATAGACAGATACGTGTTCAGCAAAATAAGCGGACCCGGCATTTTACCCACCGCACTGTTGTGTACGTCTGTTTCGTAATTGCCAATTACAATGAATTTATTTTCCAGGAATTTATGATAAAAAGAATCCGCTTCAGAAAGCATCAGCAATTCACCCAGGTTATAGTACGGGTATTTTTTTGTTTCGAAAAGCTGCGAAGGCTGAATATAATACCGGGGGAAAACAGAGGTAAAATCAAGATAACTCCGGGGATATCGTTTTTTATCGATCTCTTCCAATAAAGCCACCGGTGTTGTTTTAATATGAGCGCCATACAACAGTTTAAATTTAGAGAAATCGCCTGTATTGGTTATAAAATCCGATAACGCCGAAGGAACATCCACACAGGGCTTTATGATGCTGTCTCCTGCCAGGTGATAAGGAAATAATATTTTTTTACATCTTTTTGTTTCTGCCAACAGTACACTGTCATCATCTTCCGGGTATTCCGGAAAAATATCGCTCAATACAAAATGATGTTTATTGCCGTTATCGGCCAGTATCTTAAAAAACTGTGCCAGCTTGCTTCTGTCTGTAATGGATATTTCTCCGTATTCAGCCGGGTCGGGTACCAGTTTCAGATCACGGGATACATTTACAAAAACAAAATCATGATCATAGTGCGCATTGCTGCCAAACAGTTTAGTACTGGCAGCATTTACTTTTTTCATGATCTCCTCATCAACAGCAGAAGTGTAAGAACTGTTACTCACCTGCCACAAAACAATAAAAAACAAAACGCCATGTACCATGGCAAAAATTATCCTGTACTGTTTTTTAAAAAAATGCAATGCTGAAGAATGGTTTATTTAATACTGCTGTAAATTTCTTTGATCGCCTGCTCATCAGGCTTGCCATACTGATAATACATCTGTGTATATACTTCTTCCTGTATTTCTTTTTCCGGCCTGCCTTTCAGGGTCTTCTTAATTAACCTGATGGCATCAGCTCCCGTTTCCCTGCTGATGAATGCAGGTTCAACAGCTGTAATGAATCTTACTTTTTTATTGCCTGAATAATTTTCAATATATCCCAGGTTCAGCTGGCCATCAGCCTTTTTATACATACCATCGTTGAATGAAATATCATCTTTTGTAATGTACAGGATATTGTTCCTGCACAGCAATTTATGATTCTGAGTTTTTGCGCCGGACAGCTGGAGGAAAAAGAAATTTTCCTTATTATCAACAGCAGTATAAGAGCGGGGCAATCTCACTTTCAGGGTGTCAATCACCAGAAAGCTGCTGTTTATTTCAGGATCTGTTTTAAAATAATCTTCCAGTGATAAAGGAGCGTCATCCAGTGTACGGGAACTAAGTCTTACATTGTTTTGATTCAGGTTCAGAAAATCTTTTACCAGCAATACAAATTTATTGTCCTTTGGCTGACTAGAAGCCTGCGGCGAAACAACAATGCGCCCTTTGGATGGATGCAGTAAAATGAGCAGGCTTTCCCTGTTACCCATCGTCACTTTATCTGCAGTTGAGAGTTTAGCTCCCGGCTTAATGGCCGACCCGTCAGCTTTGGAAACGCTTCCTTTAACAACTGTAACAAAATAATTCTCCTGGGTAAAGCCGGTCGCTACAAACAATAAAAACATTGTTGATAATACAAATCTTTTCATGCTGGTCTCTTTTTGATAATTAAATATCAGGAATATTATTGAGGTTTTAGCTGCATTATTTACCGTAAACCTTTTTACCCGCACTGTAAGTTGCCAGTACTTTTGTTTTTAAAATGGAAGCAGGCTCACAGGTCATCAGGTCTGTATCCAGGATAATAAAGTCAGCAAATTTCCCTGTTTCCAGGCTGCCTTTTTTCTTTTCTTCAAAGCTGGCTTTGGCCGCCCAGGTGGTCATGCCCCTCAGCGTTTCTTCCCGGGTCAATGCATTCTCCACCTGGTATCCGCCTGCCGGGAAACCTTTGGCATCCTGCCTTACAACCGCTGCAAAAAATGTTTTAAAAGTGCTGATATCTTCCACCGGAAAGTCTGTACCCAGCGGTAGCCAGTCATTCTCTTTCAGCAACTGTTTGTAGGCATACGCACCCTTTACCCTTACCGGGCCCAGCCTGTCGCCAGCCCAGTACATATCCGATGTGCCGTGTGTTGGCTGCACCGAAGGGATGATACTGTTCTCTCCAAACAGTTTAAAATCATCTTCATTAATTACCTGTGCATGTTCAATACGCCAGCGCAGATCATTCTTCCCTTTCAGGTATTTTGCATAGATCTTTAAAATGGCCCTGTTTCCGCTGTCGCCAATGGCATGCGTGCACATTTGCCAGCCCTTTGCATAAATGATATTGGCAACCGAATCAAAATGTTCGGGCTTGCTCAATAAAAACCCCTGCCAGCCGGGCTTATCACTATATGGCTGTAACAGGCAGGCCCCTCTTGAACCCAATGCCCCGTCGGCATACACTTTAAAAGAACTCACATTCAGATAATCCGTTTTAATCTTGCCTCTTTTAAATGCATGGTCATAATTATCTTTTGCATCACTCAGCATAATGTTCATACGCATTTTAAGCTCACCGCTTTTTTGCAGGGTCTCAATTTTTTCTACGGTTCCAAAATCCAGTCCGCAATCATGTAATGATGTTAAGCCCACCGCAAAACAGTTTTCCTGCGCCATCAGCAATGCCTTTTTCACCTGTGCAAGATCCGGCTCAGGAATTTTAGAAGATACAAGATCTACGGCATTATCTACCAGCAACCCTGTCAGCTTGCCATCCTTCACTTCAATATCGCCACCTGTTAATTTGTCGCCGGGTTTTACCCCTGCAAGTTCCAGTGCTTTGGCGTTGGCCATAGCTGCATGCCCGTCAATACGGGTAATGATTACGGGCCTGTCCGGAAACAATTCATTCAGTTTTGTATTATCAGGAAAATCTTTAACCGCCCAGTCATTCTGGTCCCAGCCGCGGCCGGTAAGCCAGGCACCTGCAGGTAAGGTTTTTGCAAATGAACTACACCTTTCAACCACTTCATCCCAGCTTTTTGTATCAACCAGGTTCACCGTTAACAGACTCGTGGCATAACCCACAAAATGTGCATGTGCATCATTAAAACCCGGAAATATGGCTTTGCCCTTTGCATCTGTGATGGAATCTGATTCATACTGCTTCAGTATCTCATCATTTGTTCCAATGGCAATGATCTTTCCGTCATTGATGGCCATGGCTTCTGCAACCGAAAACTTATCATCAACCGTATAAATTTTTGCATGATGAATGATCAGTTCTGCCTTCTGGCGAAATTTGCAGGACGTACCGGAAATAAGAAATAAGAAACTATAAATAAGGAATAAGGAAGTGGAAAGCGTTTTTTTAAGCATGGCAATTATTTAGTTTTCAAAAATAAGATAAATGAATGCAGGAAACTCAATCAATGACTTGTGAAAAAATCTGTGTAAATCTGCTCAATCTGCGTCATCAGCGTTCCTTATCTTTACATCATGCAGTTCAACGAGATCATCAACGCCAGAATAAAGAACGATTCCGACCGGCCGCTCATGAAAAAGGACCTGTTTCCCGTTAGCGACCGGTTGCAGAAATACCTGTCGCAATACGGGCGTGATGTTAAACTGCCTGTTGAATACAAAGACCTGCTGAACTACCGCCACACCACGGCCTTACGCAATAAAAAAGGGAAACTCACCCACTGGGAAACAGCCATTTACGACCTGAAGGAAATGGAGTTTTTAAAAGAAGGTTTGATAAAAACCTATGCCGCTTTAAAAACTGAAGGTAATTTCAGTTACATAAAACACCTGGATGTAGAACGTATAGATTTTTGTGAATTTGGCAACAGCGTACCCTTCCGCATCCGCATCATCAACCGCATCAACGATAATTACGATCATTATTATATCAAGGCCGAAGATGCATCCCGTATCTATGGACTGGAACTGGAAGACCTGTTAAGCCCCAACCGTATCACCTTCTTATCGCATAAAGGCACCCTGGTAGAAGAACATATTGCCGGCATACCGGGCGACGTTTTCCTGGAAGACTATATGAACCTGCCCGAAACCAATAAGATACGCATTGCCAAAGAGTTTGTAAAATTCAACGAGCGCTGCTTTGCACGCCTCCTGGGCGATATGCGTAGCTATAATTTTGTAGTGGCCATAACTCCTGATATTGAAGACAACCAGTACCGCATACGCGCCATTGATTTTGACCAGCAGAGTTATGAAGGCCGTAAAAACCTGTACCTGCCACAGTTTTACCGCGAGAATTTTGAGTTTGTTGACCTGGTTTTAAAAACCCTGAGCCCCGAAGTGATAGAACAATACCAGGCAGAGGAACAAACAGCCATGGCTTACCGGGTAGTTGCCAGCCGCAAGCAATTGATGGAGTTGCTCACCATTATGACCAAAGATGAAATATCTGAGTACCACAAGATAAAAATGCTGAAAGAAGAGCTGAACAAACATTTTGATACCGGTTATTTTTCAAACTGCAGCACCATGGGCAATATTGTAAAAAAGCAACTGAAAATGGTTTTACAAAAACACCTGAAACAAATTGCGTCAGCCCGGTAAAAGTATTTCCCATCCGCAGGATCCTTTGGACAATGCCATTAAGCCCACAAAAGTGCTTTAGTTAATATTCAATTTACGTGGGTTCTTTGCGTCTTTGTGGGAGAATTTCTATCTTTATTAAGAGACTTATTTTATGTACAACAACGAACAAACAAAAGCATTACAGCAACATAGTTCCGAATGGTTATCGGCTGCAAAAGCAGATGACATTTCTGAAAAAGTAAAGAATAATACCGAAGACCTCCGCAACTGCCTGCGCTTTCACGAGTACCGGTATTATGTACAGAACGACCCGCTCATCAGCGATTTTGAATATGATACACTCTACAAACTGCTGGAAAGATTTGAAAAAGAAAACCCGGATGCAGTCACACCCGACTCACCAACACAACGGGTAGGACGAGGTTTGATAAAGGACTTTCCCAAAACGCAGCACCTGGTACCCATGCTCTCGCTGGAAAATTCGTACAATGCGGATGACCTGCTCGACTTTGACCGTAAAGCCAGGGAATTATCTGGGCTGGATACGATTGAATATTGCGTGGAACCTAAATTTGACGGCGCCAGCATTTCACTGGTGTACGAGCACGATATGCTCAGCCGTGGCGTAACCCGGGGGGATGGAGAGGTTGGAGATGAGATCACATTAAATATTAAGCAGATCAGATCGGTCCCACTCTCTGCAAAATTCAGCGAATATGGTATCGAACAAATAGAGATACGGGGCGAAGTACTGATGAATAAAAATAATTTCAAGGCATACAACGATGCGTTGATAGAAGAAGGCATTCCTCCCCTGGCAAACCCACGCAACGCTGCAGCAGGATCATTAAGAATTAAAGACACAGCTGAAGTAAGCAGAAGAAATCTAGAAGCATTCTTATATCACGTTAGCTTTATTGTTGACCGCGAAGCCAACCTCAAACCACCAACCACCAACCATCAGCCACAAACCCACTCCGGCATGCTCGAAATGCTCTGGAACCTGGGTTTTCGCAGCCCAAAGAATGAGATGAAGGTCATTAAAGGCATCGATGGCGTAATAGAACATGTACACAATTTTGAAAAGGTACGTGATAGCCTGGGGTACGAGATCGATGGTATGGTTATCAAGGTAAATGACCTGCAACTGCAGGACCGGCTCGGTATGACATCTCATCATCCACGCTGGGCCATCGCTTTCAAGTTCAAGGCACGCCAGGGAACCAGCAAATTACTGGGAGTTGAATTCCAGGTGGGCCGTACCGGTGCCGTTACACCCGTTGCTAAAATTCAACCCGTGCAGGTAGGTGGTGTTACCGTTAGCAGCATCTCCATACACAATGAAGAGTATATCAAAGAAAAAGACCTGATGCTGGGCGATTCGATATTGATTGAAAGAAGTGGTGATGTTATTCCCCAGATAGTAAAGTCTTTTCCTGAATTGAGAAAAGGTGATGAGGAAGTAATTAAGTTCCCTACTCATTGCCCGGTTTGCAGCAGTGAGTTATATAAGCCCGAAGGAGAAGCCGTATGGCGCTGTGTAAGCCTTACCTGCCCGGCACAGATCGTGGAAGGTATCATACATTTTGTTAGTAAAGATGCCATGGATATCCGCAGTTTTGGCGAGGCCAACGTGCGTAAATTCTATGAAATGGGTTTACTTAAATCTATTCCTGATGTTTATAGTTTGCCTTATGAAGAGATCGGCAAACTGGATGGCTTTGGTGAAAGATCAATAACAAAACTGCAACTGGCCATTGAAGATTCAAAAAAGCAACCACTCAACCGGGTTATTTACGCTTTAGGTATTCGTTATGTAGGCGAAACAACAGCCAAAACACTGGCCAATGCAGTGAACCATTTAACTGACTTTGCCGGCTATACCGAAGAACAACTGATGCAACTGGAAGATGTAGGTGTAAAAGTTGCCAAAACGGTCTACAATTTCTTTCACAATGAAGATAACCTGCAGTTATTAAAGCAACTGGAAAACCTGGGTGTGCAGTTAAAGAATGAAAAGAAGGGCGCTGTTACTGATGGCAATCTTTCAGGACTTACATTCCTGTTCACGGGCACATTATCGCAATTAAAAAGAAACGATGCCGAAGCACTGGTAGAAAAGAACGGAGGAAAGGTGCTGGGCGCTGTAAGCAGCAAATTAAATTACCTGGTTGCAGGCGAAAGTGCGGGCAGCAAACTGGAAAAAGCAAAGAAAATTCCGGCTATTCACATTATAAGTGAA
>JBJTMN010000401.1:0-3952 GCA_046070545.1 Ferruginibacter sp. | reverse complement strand
CAGCTTTCGTTTACATTTCAGCAATACATTGCTGATCCGCCAAATGTTGCCGGCTGGCCTGCTTATTACCAGCAGCCGCAATATCATGAAATATGGATCAACTCCGATACTTTTCCGAAGCGAAACCAGTTTACGGATGTCATGTTGAATTCGGGATTCACCCGCAGCGGTAAAACGATCAAGATTGATCCGACTGTTTTCGCAAAGTCATTGCCCAATCCTGGAGATCCCAATGCACTTATCAGCGATTCAATAGCGTATTTGTTTCGTTTACCACTAACACAGGCTTCAAAAGACCAGTTAAAAAGGGATATACTGCTTGGAGGCCAGACCAGTGATTTTTACTGGACAAACGCATGGACAGCCTGGATCGCCAATCCCAATGACACGGTAAATGCAAATATTGTAAAAACAAAACTGCGGGATCTGTATATGTATTTATTAAAACTGGCAGAATATCAATTGGCTTAAACCTTTAAAACTTAATGCATGAAACGTAGAGATTTTTTACGCACATCAGTACCGGCAGTTGTGTTGCCAACTGTCATCAATGGTTTTTCGGTAAAAGCCTTTGGTGCCGAATCGCCGCTGGCGCAATTATTGAATGGCAGCACACCCAATGATCATGTACTGGTGATCGTTCAGTTAAGTGGTGGTAACGATGGTTTAAATACGGTGATACCGATCGAGAATTATTCAAACTACTTTAACGCAAGAAGCAATATCGCCATCCCCGAAAATAAAATTTTACAGCTTACTGCAAAAACAGGTTTAAATCCTGCCATGACCGGTATGAAAGCGTTATACGACCAGGGTAAATTAAGCGTGGTACAGGCAGCCGGTTATCCAACACCCAATTTTTCGCACTTCCGTGCAACTGATATCTGGATGAGTGCTTCCGACAGTAACCAGGTAATTGTAAATGGCTGGGCCGGTCGTTTTTTAAACTATGAGTATCCTAATTTTCCGGTAGGCTACCCCAATAATTCCATGCCCGATCCGTTGGGTATTCAAATTGGTTCTACCACTTCCTTAACCTTCCAGGGGCCGGCAGTAAGCATGGGGATGAGCATCAGCAACCCAACCAGTTTTTATAATTTACTGGCAGGTATTGAAGATCCGGCACCCAATAACAATGCAGGCAAGGAATTAAAATATGTTCGTCTTGTTGCCAAACAAACATCTGCATATACCACTGTTGTAAAAGCGGCAGCCGATGCAGTTACACAGCAGGCGCCATATCCAACTCCTAATTCTTTGGCAGACCAGTTGAAAATTGTGGCCCGGCTGATCAAAGGTGGATTGAAGACCAAAATTTACCAGGTGAGTTACGGAAGTTTTGATACACACTCATTACAAACCACCACCACCGATACTACCGTTGGCGCTCATGCAACCTTACTCAAAAATGTAAGTGATGCCATCAAAGCATTCCAGGACGATCTGAAATTTTTAGGAATAGAAGAAAGAGTAATGGGCATGACCTTTTCTGAATTTGGAAGACGCATTAAAAGTAACAGCAGTACCGGAACCGATCATGGAGCCGCTGCACCCATGTTCTTATTTGGCAAGAATGTGATACCGAAATTATGGGGTGACAATCCGACTATACCGGCCAATGTAAATGTGAATGATAATATTCCGATGCAGTACGATTTCCGCAGTGTATATGCATCGCTGCTGGAGAACTGGCTTTGCGTTAAAAATGCAGACCTGCAGCAGATCATGCTGAAAGATTTTCAGCAGCTTGCATTAGTTAATAACGCAACCTGTAAACCGGCACCACCAATAGCTGCAGGTACCAGTTACCTCGAAATATGGGGAACACCATTCACACAATCAACGGTTATCAAATATAAAACAGATGGCGGCCATACCTTGTTGCAGATATTTGATACCATGGGCCGTTTGGTTAAAACACCGGTGGATGCTGATCTTCCGGCAGGTTCATATAGTTACAATTATGACAGCGGACCACTTCCGTCCGGTGTATATTATGCACGTTTGCAAAACGGGCCTATGCAGCAGGTGAAGGCCATGATAAAAGCAAGGTAAAAATATTTTTATGTAAAAGGTTTTGTTTTCTCATCATGTTGCCAAACCATGTTATGAGAAAATATATTTCCCTTACCGCAGTTATCCTGTTTATTGCAATTGCAGTTAAAGCACAAATGCCACAACTTACTGTTGATGGTAAAACCAACAATGGTGTAACGCTCCAGGCATTAAAAATTGAAGTAAAAGTGTGCGGCACTGTTGCCAGGACCACCTGGCAGATGACTTTCAAAAACACCACATCCCGGATACTGGAAGGCTCACTTAATTTCCCTTCGAAAGAAGGATTAAGCGTGAGCCGCTATGCAATTGATATAAACGGGAAAATGAGAGAAGCGGTGCCTGTTGACCGAAGTAAGGGTACAGAAGTGTTTGAAACCATAGAAAGAAGAAGAGTTGATCCGGGCCTCCTGGAAAAAGTGGATGGCAATACTTTCCGTACAAGAATTTATCCAATCAATGCCAATAGTACGCGAACCGTTTTGATCGGCTATGAGGAAGAACTTCCGCTGGCAGCAAACAATGCACTTAACTATTACCTGCCATTACATCTACAGGATACCGTCAGCGATTTTTATCTGGATGTATCTGTTATACAATCCGCTACCAGGCCCGTTTTTGATTCATCCCTTCATGAAAACATACAATTCAGCAGCAGCAATAACCTGTACACAGCTGCTGTTCACAAAACGGACTATGTTCCCGCTTACTCACTTTCTTTTAGCATACCCAAACCCCGGGATGCTGCCGAAGTGATGCTGCAGGAATTTGAAAATAAATATTACTACCTGGTAAACACCAGTCTGCAGAACAGTGAAAGGGAGAAAACATTACCATCTGTTATTGGGTTACTTTGGGATGCATCACTCAGTGGAACCAACCGCAACAGGAAAAAGGAATTTGAATTGCTGGATGCATATTTCGCAAAACTGAAACAGGTGCAGGTAAACCTGGTTGTGTTCAGCAATACCATTAAAAGCAGCAGCCAGTTCAGCGTTCAAAGCGGTAACTGGAATGAATTGAAAAACTTCATTGAAAAGATACAATATGATGGCGCAACGAACCTGGGTAATCTTAACCTGAAAAATATACCAGGTGAAGAATTTATCCTGGTAAGCGACGGGCAACAGACACTGGGTAATAAACAAATGCAGTTAAGCAGCAAACCAGTGTATTGTATCAACTCTGCGGTATCAGCCGATTACAGCAATTTAAAATTCATTGCAGGTAAAACGGCAGGGCTGGTTATCGACCTGCAGTATATGACTACAGAAGTTGCCCTGAAAAAACTTACCAATGAGCCATTTCGTTTTTTAGGGATAAAACAGAATGATTTTTTAAAGGAAAATTATCCATCGATGCCGGTTGCAGTAAGCAGTAATTTTTCTGCTGCAGGCATTGCTGAGGAAGGTATACAGGAAATTGTTTTTCAGTTTGGTTATGGTAATAAAGTTACCTGTGAAAAAACATGTTATATCAATACCGAAACACAGCTCTGCGAAAATTTTGATATCACCAAAGTATTTGCACAAAAGAAAATTGCGGAGCTGGATATTCAGTATGAGCAGAACAAAAGGCAAATAGAAAGCATTGGCAGGCAGTTTGGCGTTGTAACCCGAAATACCTCTTTGATCGTATTGGAAACAGTGAATGATTATGGGTTGTACGAAATTTCCTTTCCACACGCGCCTTCCTGTTTGAACATCGTATTTTTGCAAGTTGCTCGTCTGCGTCGAACCAAGAGTGAAGACCGCTTGCCCATCCGACGAAAAGCGAAGGTTGCTGCAGCCGCATTCCTCATCATAAATCGTGTGACGCAATCGACCCTGCCGAACGTCCCATATCTTGATGGAACGAGGGACACTCTTCCCCTTGGGCGACTGATCTCCGATCTTCC
>JBJTMN010000400.1:0-2142 GCA_046070545.1 Ferruginibacter sp. | reverse complement strand
TTTGTAATTTCTTTATTTACGGTGTTGATGGCATTATCCAGTGTTTGCAGATCAACTTTACTTACCAGATCAAATGAAGGCATAGCTGTTATTTTGATCAAAAATATCAAATAATATCGAATGTAAGAATGGCGAATACTGAATGTTATATGAATTTGGTCATACATTCAATATTCGCCATCTGGGAATCCGGCTTAGTACTTAGTTAGCACTTTTAACCCTTCCCTGCTCATCACTGGCTCCACTGTTCCTTTTACTGCTTCCTGCCTTTAATTTTCCTTTATTAAAACGGTAAGTAAAACTCAGACTTACTGCCCGGTTATCATTTACGTTTTTAAAATCAGCATCTACGGTGCCGTATTTACTGTAGCCTTTAAATACGCTGCCTGCGAAAATATCACGTACATTCAGGCGCAAGCTGCCCTGGTTCTTTAATACCTGTTTGCTGAATCCGATATTTACCTGGGCCATTGATTTGATATACAGTACACCTTCTAATCCCTTGCTACGGTAAAAACCACTCAGCTCCGCACCCCATCCCTTTCCAAATTTAAATTGCTGCTGTACCTGGGCCATAAAGGTTGTGATACCGATTGATATATGCTCATTATTAACCAGGCCTTTAAAATGATTGTTGTACACATTGGCATAGATATTACCACTCCACCATTTGGTGATCGGTTTGTTGGCTGTAAGTTCAAGTCCGATCTGGTTAGCACTGGCAATGTTTGCCTTTCTGATAAAGGTTTCATTGGTCTGGTCGTTCTGCTCCAATACCTGCTGAATGATATTGTTGGTGGTTGAATAGTTCAATGTAGTTGTTAAGAAACCTTTGTATGTATGACTCAACTCAATATTATGAGAGAACTGCGGGCTGATGTTTGGATTTCCCTGTTCAAAAGTATACCTGTCTAAAAAGTGAACGAATGGATTCATATCCTCATAATCCGGCCTCCTGATCCTGCGGCCGTAGTTAATAACAAACTGGTTCTTTTCGTTGGCTGTGTATTGCAGGTAAACTGTTGGGAATAACTGAACATACGATTTCCTGAATTTGGTTTCCGTGTACACAAACCTGTCCTGTGCAGCATTAAACGTATATCCTTTGGAGATACCGGTGGAGTTCGTGTTCTCTGCCCTTAACCCAAGCTGCATACTCCATTTTTTACCCAATGGCCTGCTGTAGTTTATATAAGCCGCATTAATGTTCTCATCATAAATAAAATGATTGCTGCGGCCGCTGTCCATAACCGAATAACCTGATTTAAGGCTGTCATAACGGGCATCGTTGTCGTTGGTCACAAAACTGGTTTTAATGCCTGCTTCAAATTTTGCATCTTTTTTGAGCGGTAGTGTATAATCAACCTTACCGCTGTAAATTTTAATATTGGTAGGCAAAGTTCCGTTCAAAACATCGGGTGCCTGTTTGGGGTTCCCCATATTATCAAAGTAAGCACTGGTGAGTGGTTGCACGCTGGTTGCTTTGTATTGAACAAAATCCAGGTCGGCCGTCAGCTCCTGTCCTGCTGAATCCAGTTTGGTTCTGAAATTCAGATTAGAACTGAAATTCTTCCACTTTTCCTCGTTTTCCGTACTGGCAGTGGTAATGCCGGTCAGGTTATGGTTTGGATCGTAGATATAGGTGCTTGTATTGCTCTGCCATAAACTGGGGTTATAAAATCCGTTCAGTACAACACCGATCGTTGTATTTTTTGATACTGTATAATCCAGCCCGGCTTTGGCGCTGTAATTATGATTCTGGTTGATCATGTCAGTTTGCTGGTCAACAATGGATTTGATATTCTTGGTAGCAGCATCCCGGAAATTTCTGACAATATACAATTCCTGTCCGCGGTGATTGCGGTTGTAATTGAAGTTACTGAAGAAGTTGATCTTTTTATTGCGGTAATTGAAACTTGCGGCTTCATTAAAACGGGCATACCGGCCCTGGGTGTAGCCGCTGGTAATGCTGCCATTATACCCGAACATTTTGTTCTTTTTGGTTTTAATATTGATGACTCCTGCATTACCGGCCGCATCATATTTTGCAGGCGGGTTGGTCATGATCTCAATCTGCTCCAGCTGGCTTGCTGTCATATTGCGCAGCATGTTAGCCAGATCGGGGCCGCTTAAATAACTGGG
>JBJTMN010000399.1:0-3069 GCA_046070545.1 Ferruginibacter sp. | reverse complement strand
ATCCACATAAGCATATCCTTTTTTAATTAGTTCTGTGGCGTATTGAAAAAGCTGTTCGAAATAATCAGATGCGTAAAATTCATTCGCCCAGGTATAGCCAAGCCACTTAATATCTTCTTTGATTCCATCTACATATTCCGTTTCTTCAGTAACCGGATTGGTATCATCAAAACGAAGATTGGTTTTGCCGCCATATTTAATGCCCAGCCCAAAATTCAGGCAAATGGCTTTTGCGTGGCCAATATGCAGATCACCATTTTGCTCCGGTGGAAAACGGGTAAGTATGCTTTTGTATTTGCCGTTCTTCAGGTCTTCTTCTATGATCTCCTCAATAAAATTGAGGCTTTTTTCTTCGCTCATTATTTTGTTGGTTGAAGCGCAAATTTACGGTAAGATGGGCAAATAAAAAGTAGCGCAACAGTTATGGGGTGAATGCACCGGCCTACAGGAACAAATAAAGCAGTGCCACAGCAGCTGCAGACATGATCAGCAGTGCCGCAAAACCCAGTATGTTCAGGCCTCTGCCATTTACATGGTCACCCATTATTTTTTTATTGTTGGAGATATGCAGGATGATGGCTATTAAAACAGGCGCTGTAAGGCCATATAAAATGGCTGTGTATATTAGTGCTTTTATTGGTGAAATTCCAATATAGTTCAACGAGAGGCCGAGTATAAGTGAAATGGCTATGATCACATAAAAGGCTTTGGCTTCATGAAATTTTTTATCCAGTCCCTGTTCCCAGCCAAAGGTTTCTGTGATTATATAGCTGAGAGAGCCACTTAATACGGGAATGGCAATGAGGCCTGTGCCAATAACACCGGTAGCGAAAAGCAGGTAAGCCATATTACCTGCAAGTGGTTTTAATGCAAGGGCTGCCTGTTCAACGGTATCGATCTGGTGGATGCCTCCTTTAAACAGAACAGTGCCGGTAGTAAGAATAATAAAGAACATCACCAGCCCCGAAAATGACATGCCAAAATCCACATCCTGCTTCATATCCTGAATGATCCTTTTATCAACTACCAGCTGCTTTTTTTTATGCTTCATCTCTTCTACTTCCACAGAAGCCTGCCAGAAAAAAAGGTAGGGTGAAATGGTAGTACCCAGTATACCAACCAGTATGCTGATAAAATCTTTGTCAAATGTAAGCGTAGGAATGAATGTAGCTTTCAGGATAGCCAGCAGGTCCTGTTTGTACAGAAACGGTACGATCAGGTATACCAGTAATACAATACACATATACTTGAGTACCGAAGCAATCTTTTGATAGGGGAGATAAATGATCAGTCCTAAAAGTATGATGGTAAAGATCACACTGAAATAAGTAGCATCAACAGATGGAAAGAGCAGGTTGCCAACAGCTCCCATGCCGGCAATATCAGCGCCTATATTCATAACGATGGCAGGAAAACTGAACAGCAACATTAAATATAAAACGGGCCTTGGATAATATTTTTTTAATGTGCCGGTCAAACCCTGTGAAGTAACTAAGCCGATTTTTGCACACATTTGCTGAATGGAAGCCATCAGGGGAAATGCAATCAGAGCAGTCCATAGCGTTGAAAGTCCATAGGCTGCGCCTGCCTGTGAGTAAGTGGCAATGCCCGAAGGATCGTCATCGCTTGCGCCGGTAACCAGCCCGGGCCCCAGCAGTTTCCAGAACCGTATAAATTTTGCGAACCTGTTTTTTTTATTTTTCATTATCCGTGTAAAAAATAAAATTATGCTTTATAAAAGCAAGTTTCAGATCAGTGTCAGCTTTTTTTCAACTCCTGTAACATCCTGATGATCTCATCCAGTTTTTCGGTTTCAATTTTATTCAGCTGTATCTGTAATGCCTCTATTTCTTTTTTTGCTTCCAGGTTGGTATCATAATCGGCCTGGGCCTGTACACGGTCTCTTTCGCTTTGCCTGTTTTGAGCCATCATGATAATGGGGGCTGCATAGGCCGCCTGTGTTGAAAATATAAGATTAAGCAGGATGAACGGGTACACATCCCATCGGCCGATGAGCCCGATCACATTTAATGTCATCCACAGGATAACAAAAATTGTTTGCCAGATGATAAATTTCCAGGATCCCATACCATTGGCAACAGAGTCGGCAATGCGTTGGCCGGTAGTAAGTGTTTCTTTATGCTTATCGAGCCAGGTTTTTGCCGCCATATCAGATCTGTTTAAGGTTGAGAAAAGAAAAAGCCTTTTTATTATCACTGTAAAAGTAAATAATAAAAAGGCCGTTGTAATAAAACAATGTACGTTAAGCCCTGCCCATATTTTTCAGGTGAATGGTATGCGAAACAATGGCATGACGCATTCTTTTGAATTCAATATATTTAATACCATACTCTTCACAGGTCTTTTTAATTATTTTGCTGATGGCAGGGTAGTGAATATGCGAAACTTTGGGAAAAAGATGATGCTCTATCTGGAAGTTTAAACCACCCACCAGCCAGGAGATCAGCTTGTTTTTTGTTGCAAAGTTAGCGGTGGTCTGCACCTGGTGGATAGCCCACTCATTTTCAATGGTGTTAATATCTGCATCAGGTACCGGGAAGGATGTTTCTTCTACCGTATGAGCCAGCTGAAATACAATGCTTAAAACAAAGCCTGCAAACATGGCAATGATCAGAAAGCCAACCAGCCATTTTACAAAACCCAGCAGCATGATGGGTAGCACTATCATCATAAAATAATACCCGATCTTAGCTATCCAGAATGCGAAATGCTCGAATGTGCTCATTTTTTTAATGGGAACATCACCTACTTTTTTATTGAAATATTTCCTGTAGTCTGACTGGAAAACCCAAACCAGCAACAATAAAGTGTACAAAAACCAGACATAGATATGCTGAAAACGATGTATAAAATACTTTTTCTGGGTTTTACACATTCTTAGTAAAGGCTTGATCTCAATGTCATCATCAATGCCATCAATATTAGTGTATGTGTGGTGTATGATATTATGTTTATTGTTCCACATGATGCCGCTTGCACCCAATGCATTTACCGAAAAAGCTGCGATCTTATTCCAGATCCTGCTTTTGCTGAAACTACCGTGGCCAC
>JBJTMN010000398.1:0-4171 GCA_046070545.1 Ferruginibacter sp. | reverse complement strand
AAACTCATTAAAATTAATTTTTTGTGAAGGTATTAAGAAGAAGTGAAATTAGGTAAAACAAAAAGCCTCCAATACTAAGTATTGAAGGCTTTTGCGGACCGGACGGGACTCGAACCCGCGACCTCTGCCGTGACAGGGCAGCATTCTAACCAACTGAACTACCGATCCTTTAATTTTTAACTTTACCTCTGTAAAGCCACCCGTTTTTTAGGGACGGCAAAGATAGGTTTCTTAAGTTTCCATTCCAAAACTTTTATAAAAAAATTGTAAGCCCTATTTTTACAAACTATCTTACAGTTTCTTACAATTCAAATAACAATTAATTGTTAATTTAAATTCTAACTTTTTACATGATCGAATTAAAAAAACGACAGTTTCTCGACTTTGAAAAACCTATCAAAGAATTATACGACCAGATCGAACAGCTGAAAATAACTTCTGAAAAGTCGAAAACCAATATGAGCGGCGCTATTACCATGCTGGAAGAGCGCATTGTGGAAACAAAGAAGCACCTTACTGCCAATCTTACTCCCTGGCAAAAAGTACAGCTGAGCCGCCACCCGGACAGGCCATATACCCTTAAGTACATCGAGAACATGTGTACTAATTTTATGGAACTGCATGGCGACCGCAATGTAAAAGATGATAAAGCCATGGTAGGAGGCTTTGCACAATTAGATGGAGAAACCGTGATGATCATCGGGCAGCAGAAAGGTGCCAATACCAAAACCAGGCAGTTACGCAACTTTGGTATGGCCAATCCTGAAGGATACCGCAAGGCGCTGAGGCTGATGAAACTGGCAGAGAAATTCAACAAACCCGTTATAACTTTAATTGATACACCCGGTGCATTTCCCGGACTGGAAGCTGAAGAAAGAGGACAGGGGGAAGCCATTGCCCGTAATATATATGAAATGATCAGGCTGAAAGTACCTGTAATCTGTGTTATTATTGGTGAAGGAGCCAGCGGGGGCGCATTGGGCATTGGTGTTGGCGACCGTGTTTTTATGATGGAGAATACCTGGTATACCGTAATATCTCCCGAAAGCTGCAGCAGTATTTTATGGCGCAGTTGGGATAAAAAAGAAACTGCAGCGGAACAATTACGTCTTACCGGTGAAGATATGCTGGGCTTTGGCCTGGTGGATGGTGTTATCAAAGAACCTTTAGGTGGTGCACACTGGGATTACCAGCAGGCTGCCGATATATTAAAGGAATACCTGTTGCCCGTTATAAAAGAATTAAAAACAATTGATCCGGATAAAAGAATAGAAGAGCGTATTGAAAAATTCGGCAAAATGGGTTTCTGGGAAGAAGCACCTTTAACTGAAATGTAAAACAACTAATTAATCACTTCGCTACAACGGAGAAACCTGAAAATTTATTTATGCTAAAAGTTGGAGTTATAGGAGCGGGCCATTTAGGAAAATTCCATTTGAATAACTGGGCCGAAATTGAAGGCGTACAGCTGACGGGCTTTGTTGATACCGATGATGCCAATGCAGCTCAGGTTGCCCAGAAATACGGTATACCCCGTTTTGAAAATGCAGAAGCATTGATAGATGCCAGCGATGCAGTGGATATTGTAGCGCCTACCACCAGCCACTTTGAGCTGTGCGAACTGGCTATTAAAAAAGGCAAGCATGTTTTTGTTGAAAAGCCGCTGGCCAATACCATGGATGAAGCCAAGACCCTGGTAAAACTTGCCAAAGAAGCCAATATCAAACTCCAGGTAGGACATGTAGAAAGATTTAACCCTGCCTTCCTGGCATTAAAGAACCAGGTGCTGCAACCCATGTTCATTGAAGTGCACCGCCTGGCACAGTTTAACCCACGTGGTACCGATGTGAGTGTGATACTGGACCTGATGATACATGATATCGATATCATCCTGAACCTGGTAAAAAGTAACGTAAATTATATCAGTGCAAACGGTGTGGCTGTAATGAGCGACACACCGGATATTGCCAACGTACGCATTGAATTTGACAATGGCTGTGTGGCCAATCTTACCAGCAGCCGCATCTCCATGAAGAAAATGCGCAAGATGCGCCTGTTTCAGAAAGACGCCTATATCGGCATCGATTTCCTGGAAAAGAAAACAGAGATCATTCGCCTAAATGCTCCCGGCGACAGCAATGTTTTTACATTTGACATTGAAACCAACAGTGGTAAAAAAACAGTGGCCATTGCCAATCCCCCGGTACAGGATGTGAATGCTATTAAGATGGAACTGGAAGCTTTCAGGGATGCGATCAACAATAATACAGATACTCCCGTTAGTGTGCTCGATGGCTTTCGTGCCATGGAAGTGGCTCACCAGATACTGGAAAAGATCGGTAACGCCACCAATCATTGATAACAGAAATTTATTTTACGCTAACCAGAACCTGACCTGTTGAACCAACCCAGAATACATATAAGCTGGTATGCTATAGGCGACTGTCTGGCAGCCATTCTTTCCTGGGTAAGTTTTTATTGTACCAGAAAATATATCATTGACGAAGCATTCATCATTGGGCCCCGTTTCTATATCGGCATTGCCGTATTCCCGCTTACCTGGCTCATGGTATATTACCTGGCAGGCAGTTACAGCAATCTCTATCACAAATCAAGACTGACAGAATTTTCCACTACCGCTATTTATACATTCTTTGCCAGCATCTGCATTCTCTTTCTGTTTTTATTGTACGATGTTACCGGCGACTATAGTATTTATTACAAGGAATTCATTTCTCTCTGGCTTATACAAACCTTGTTTACCTTTTGTATAAGGCTGTTCTTTTTAAACAGGGCAAAAAAACAACTCAACAGCGGATCTGTTTTCTTTAATACACTTATCCTGGGCAGCAGCAGCAATGCAGTTAACCTGTATAATGCCATCATCAACAATAAAGAAAAGACGGGGTATCGTGTTGCAGGCTTTGCCAACACCAATGGCAATAACGGCTCTGCATTGCCGGCTGGTATTGTTAAACTGGGTAATGCAGCCGATGCAGCAGCCATCATCAGCAACCATAAAATTGAAGAAGTAATAATTGCCGTAGAAAAAAAAGAAAGAGACCAGTTAGAGAAAATATTACAACAGTTAAGCGATACAGATGTAAACATAAAATTAACAGCCGATACAGTAGATATCATTACCGGCTCCGTTAAAACAAACAATGTTCTGGGTGTTCCGCTGATAGAACTGCAACAGGGCTTAATGCCATCCTGGCAACAAAACATAAAGCGCCTGCTGGATATTGTTACCGGCATCGTAAGCATGATCATCTTAATGCCGTTGTTCATATACACCGCCATCCGGGTAAAATTATCATCCAAGGGAAGCCTCTTCTACCTGCAGGAACGCATTGGCTACAAAGGGCATCCTTTTACCATGATCAAATTCAGAAGCATGATACCTGATGCTGAAAAGGACGGCCCCGAACTGAGCAGCGATAACGACCCACGCATTACCCCCTGGGGCAAAACCATGCGCAAGTGGCGGCTCGATGAACTGCCACAGCTTTGGAATATCATCAAAGGTGAAATGAGCCTGGTGGGCCCAAGGCCCGAAAGAAAATTCTATATCGACCAGATAATCCAAAAACATCCCGAATATAATTTCCTGTTTAAAGTAAAACCCGGACTCAGCAGCTGGGGCATGGTTAAATTTGGCTACGCCGAAACCGTAGAAGAAATGATAGAGCGCATGCCCTACGACCTGATGTATATTGAGAACGTGTCGCTGGCACTGGATTTTAAGATCATGCTGCATACGATTCGTATCATACTGTCGGGTAAAGGGAAGTAGGCAATTAGGAATGGAGAATTAGGAATTAGGAATGAATGAAGCGTTTGTTTATTTTTGATAAAACCTTATGTTTTGAAAAGAATACTGTTTTTGATCTTCCTGTGTGGTCTGTCGTCTGTGGTCTGTGGTCAGTCCTCCTACTGGCAGCAGCAGGTAAACTACAAGATTGATGTAACCCTCAATGATGTTGACAACAGCCTGGACGGTTTTGTAAAAATGGATTATTACAACAACTCGCCCGATACGCTCTATTTCATCTGGTTTCACCTATGGCCCAATGCCTACAAAAATGACAAGACCGCTTTTACCGACCAGGACCTGGAGAACGGCATTGCTGAAATAAAAATCGGTGCTGCCGTTCTCCAGGTCCTGGTC
>JBJTMN010000397.1:0-4099 GCA_046070545.1 Ferruginibacter sp. | reverse complement strand
TCGGTACCATCATTCCAGCCCAGTACGGCCAGCAGGTTAATAAAAGCTTCAGGTAAAAACCCTCTTTCCTTAAATCCTTCAGTAAATTCATTTGCCATGAACTGGACCGATCCCAAAACAAATGAATTTACTGAAGGATTTAAGGAAAGAGGGTTTTTACCTGAAGCTTTTATTAACCTGCTGGCCGTACTGGGCTGGAATGATGGTACCGAGCAGGAATTATACAGCATGGAAGAACTGATCACTCATTTCAGCATGGACCGGGTGCATGCCGCAGGCGCGAAATTTGATTTTGAAAAAGCCAAGTGGTTCAATCATGAATGGATAAAGAAATTACCAGTTGGCAACTACCAGGCAAGGGTAAAAGAAATATTTGAAGGAAAAGGGATAGCAATCAATAATGAAGCACATTTCGCTACAATACTGGAACTGGTAAAAGAACGCTGTACTTTACTGACAGATTTTTTCGAGCAGGCTGTTTTCTTTTACCAGGCCCCTGCTGAATATGATGAAGCTTCGGTTAAACCCAAATGGGATGCCGGTAAGCAGGATTTCTTCAGCGAATTAGTTTCCAGGTACAACAGCGTATCTGAATGGGATCTTAATTCAATAGAAACTGAATTTAAAAACCTGGCTACTGAAAAGAACATCAAAATTGGCGAATTACAAATGATCATGCGCATTATCCTGGTTGGTTCAAAAATGGGCCCCGGGGTTTTTGTTATAGCAGAAACAATTGGTAAAGCAGATACTACAGGCAGAATAGAAAAAGCACTGGCTCATTTTTCTGCTTTTTAAACCTAACCGGATAAAATAAGTCTAAGATAAAATTTTACATAATGAAACAACTGCTGTCGGCCATTATAATCCTCAGTTTTATTGCCTGTAACAAATCATCAACCGATACATTAACGCCTATTACACCAACTGTAGACAGCTTTACCGTATCAGTAAATAACGGATACGGTGCAGGTAAATATAAAGTGGGCGACACGGTAGATATTTTCAGCATTGCCTACGGCGATAATCAGCAATTTGATAAATGGAGCGGTGATATTTCTTTATTGAATGCCTTTGAAGAATGGCACAGCTGGTTTGTGATGCCAAACCGTAATGTTTCTTTTACCGGAAGCCTGAAAACCATTACACCAATTACTTTGAACTTTGAAATGATCAGGGGACGGGACAGGATGAAACCTGTATATTCTTATTTTCCTTCAGGGCATAAAGGATTTGTTTACCTGCTGCATGGCACAGGCGGCAGTGCACTTAATACTGCCAGCAATTTTGAAATGAAGCAATTAATAAAGGACCTGGTTACTGATAATTTTGGCATTATTATCACCGAAGCAGAAGAAGCAACCACTGGTGTAGATGCCAATGCAGATGGCAAATTAAGATGGCTGGTAACGCCGGCTGATTCTGTCAGTAATATTGATTACGCCAACATCAAGATACTCACTGATACTTTTTATAACCGTGGCATTACGAACCGCAGTAAACTTCGTTATTCAGTTGGCATGAGCAATGGAGGTAATTACTCAGCCTACCTTTCTGCCTACTACAAATACAAGGCTGCTGTAAGTTATTGTGCACCCGCCGGTGCCGTTGCTTTAACCACATTAACACCACTTCAGTTTTGCATGGCCCGTTTTGATAATAACGAAAACGTAGGCCCCACCGGCAATGCCAATGCATTAAGCAATTCCCAGCTTATCAGCAGCCGGGGTGTTTGCAGCAAGTATTTCATTAAGGAGCATGCGCCGCTGTATGCCGAACGCTTCGCAAGAAGAGGCGATATTACGCTTGCAAAATCTGCTGCCCTTTTCAACGAACTGAAATCCAAAGGTTATCTTACCAACAGAAATTATTTTATAGGTTTTTCAGATGTACTGGTGAATGCCTATACGGCAAACCCCACTTCTTTTCCTGAATTAAACAGTTTAACCCCATTACAAAAGCTATTTGTGGTTGAGCAGATAGATCTTTCCGTATCCGATCACCAGATGTACAGCGATTACAACAAAGCAACGCTTAAGTTTTTGAATACACAGTGCCTGTAACTGTCGCATGTTTTCAAATTGTTTCCTATCTTGTTTCGGATGAATCAAAACAAGAAACTGGCCTGGTGCTTAATCACTTTATTAGCCGTTATAAAATTCGTTCTGCCTTTTCTTTTACAAAACCCCGTTTATGAATTACACCGGGATGAATTTCTTTATTTAGAACAGGGTAAGCATTTGGCATGGGGATATATGGAAGTGCCTCCCATGCTTTCGTGGCTGGCCTGGCTTACTCATTTATTGGGTGATGGTTTTTTTTGGGTAAAATGCTGGCCGGCTCTTTTTGGTGCAATTACTTTGGTCATCACCTGCCGCATGGTAAAGGAAATAGGCGGCAGCTTATTTGCCATTTTAATCGCCGGGCTCTGCATCATATTTGCCGCTTATATGCGCCTGTTCTTCCTGTTCCAGGCTAATTTTCTGGAAGTTTTCTGGTGGACAATGGCTGCCTATTTCATGATACGGTTCATCAACACAAACCATATTAAATACCTCTACTGGATTGGCTTTGCATTTGGCTGCGGATGGCTTGCAAAAAATTCCGTCTCTTTCTTTATCATTGGTTTTGTTGCTGCCCTCTTGCTTACACAGCATCGTAAACTCTTTTTAAATAAACACCTGTATGGGGCGGCTGTCCTGGCTTTTTTAATTGCACTGCCAAACCTGCTATGGCAGTTTCATCACAACTGGCCACTATTGCATCATATGGACGAATTGAGAGAAACCCAGTTAAAATTTATTCAGCCAGGCGATTTTCTGAAAGAACAGATACTCATGTTTTTTGCCACTTTTTACATTTGGGTCATCGGATTGATATGGCTGTTTACCAGGCCTGGTAAATCATACCGGTTACTGGCATGGATATATCTTACAGTCATTGTGGTATTGGTAGCAAGCAGCGGCAAAAACTATTACTCACTGGGCGCTTACCCCATGCTTTTTGCAGCCGGTGCTGCAGCCTTGCAGCAATGGACAACCAATAAATTAAAATGGCTGAGATGGGTTACCGTATCTCTTATCCTGTTCCTTTCCTGGAAAGTTGCCCCCATGTTAATGCCATTGTGGAAGCCTGAAAAATTAGCAGCATTCTACAAAGAGAAGAAACTTGAGAAAATGGGATTTCTGAAATGGGAAGACCAAATGAATCATGCTTTACCCCAGGATTTCGCAGATTATCTTGGCTGGAGGGAAATGACAGAGAAGGCTGAATTGCTTTATCAATCTTTACCAAAAAAGGTACAAGACAGTACCATCATTTATTGCAGGCATTATGGCCAGGCTGGTGCATTAAAATATTATGGTCAGGATAAAATTTTTAAAGAAAAGGCGACCAGTGATAACGGGTCTTTTCTTACCTGGATATCGGATAGTTTAGAATTCAGGCACCTGATCTTCATAGGTAGAAATATGCCTGGTAAAGATGATGCCGTTTTCCAGCATTTTAAAAAAGTAACAATTATTGATTCTGTAAAAAATATTTATTCCCGTCAATACGGCGATAAGATCATATTTTTTGAAAATATTGATTCGGCAGGTTTAAAACTGGCAACTGATGGTATTAAGCAGATGAAACAGCAATTCAACCAATGAGAATGTTTATTTTTGCCAAATAAGTTTATTATATGAACAGACCGGTAAGAGTTTTAGTAGCCAAAGTTGGATTGGATGGCCACGACCGTGGCGCCAAAGTAATTGCCACCGCCCTGCGTGATGCAGGCATGGAAGTGATTTACACGGGGCTGCGCCAAACGCCCGAGATGGTCGTAAATGCTGCCTTGCAGGAAGATGTGGACGCCATCGGGATCAGCATCCTGAGTGGTGCACACATGACGGTATTCCCAAAGATCATCGCGCTCATGAAGGAAAAAAAGATGAATGATGTTTTGCTGACCGGTGGTGGTATCATTCCCGATGAAGACATCGCTGTGCTGCATGACATGGGTGTTGGATCATTATTCGCACCCGGAACCCCTACGCCCGATATCGCTAATTATATCACCGAGTGGGTGAAAGTGAACAGAAATTTTTAAGCCAAT
>JBJTMN010000396.1:0-2818 GCA_046070545.1 Ferruginibacter sp. | reverse complement strand
CCAGGCCATTCCTTTCAGTATATTACCCAAACCTTTACCCGGCTTTGCATTTACCGATACCGTGTGTCTGCCCGATGCCAAAATATTCTTTGCCAACCGGTCCAGCATATCGGATGGCTCTGAAAATGCATTTCGTTACCTGTGGAATTTTGATGACCCGCTGAGCGGCCCCAACAATGTATCGCAACAAAAATCTCCGT
Organism: Ferruginibacter sp.; assembly: GCA_046070545.1. Taxonomy (GTDB): domain Bacteria; phylum Bacteroidota; class Bacteroidia; order Chitinophagales; family Chitinophagaceae; genus Ferruginibacter. The sequence continues at coordinate 2,618 of JBJTMN010000396.1, read as the reverse complement.
CTCATACATATACCAATACCGGCCCCTACCAGGTAAAGTTGAGGGTTGTAAGTAATGGTGGCTGTATCAGTGACACCAGCATACAGGTGAACAGCATTCACCCCCAGCCACTGATCAATTTTGGTTTAAGCAAAAGCAATATCTGCCTGGGTGATGCAGTGTACTTAACTGATTCTACCAACAGTATGGACGGTATCACCACGCAATGGAACTGGGATATGGGCGACAGCAAACTCCTGTACACCAAGAACCTGGTATACATTTATACAGCTGCAAAAACCTATAATATAAGCCTGTATACCGTAAACAGTTTTGGCTGCAGATCGGGTACTATGTTTAAACCCATTACCGTTCACCCCTATCCCACTGCAGATGCGGGCCCCGACCGTACAGTGCTGGAAGGAGGTAACCTTACCATACAGGCGGGTGCATCCGGTACCAGCCTCAGTTATTTGTGGACACCCACACAGTACCTGAACAACCCTACCCTGTTACAACCCAAATGTGTGGAGCCTAAGTTTGATATTTTGTATACGCTAACGGTGACCGGTATTGGCGGTTGCTCGGTTTCTGATGATTTGTTCGTAGATGTGCTGAAGATCCCACGTATACCCAATACCTTCTCTCCTAACAACGATCATATCAACGACCTGTGGGAGATACAATACCTGGATGAATACAGCAGCAACCATTTGCGTGTATTCACCCGTGCTGGCCAGTTGGTTTTTGAAAGCCGGGGTAAGTACAAAGCCTGGGATGGCACATACAAAGGAAGCCCACTGCCTATGGATACTTACTACTACATTATTGAACCTGGCAGCGGAAGGGATCCGGTTACCGGATATGTAACGATTGTGCGATAGATGCTGATACAATGGATGCTCTGTTATCTTTCCCAACCAGGAACAAACTACTTCCACAATTTTTGCTTCAGCCATTTTCTCACCGGCTCATCATAGAGTTTTAATGACAGGTAACCAATGGCGATGCAGGCTGTAAAAACAAGCAAGCCTGTTGGCAGCGCTTCTTTTAAAGTGAGCTTATGAGTTACAACCCAACCTGTGTAGATATAAATAAGTGGATAATGAGTGATGTAGACAGGATATGAAATGTCGCCAAAAAACCTGCAGACTTTTGTGAGCCATTTGCTTTCTGTTTGTCCGCCAGCGCCTAAAAATACGATCAAAGGAAATACCAGGATCACCATGCCGGCATCATAGAGCCCGTTCATCCACAAATGCTCATTGCTGCCAACACGTGGCATGGCCAGCACTATAACCAGTAATAAACTGCAAAGTAAAAAAGCATACTTTACGCAGATGAGCTTACCGATCCTGAAGAGTAACAATCCTGCAAAGAAAGGATATAACAACCTTGCAAAACCAATATGTATCTGATTTACTTCAAGCGACCAGCCGCCTATGATATCACCTTCCGCACTGGTAAATGCCAGGTGAATTAAAAAAGCAGCCGAAAGCAGCACCAGTAATGAAAGCAGTATCTTACCGAATTTCCTGATGAATAAGGCATACAGGATATTGGCTACATATTCATAAAACAAAGACCAGCCCGGGCCGTTCAGGGGGTGCATTTCTGTCCAGCCCCTGATATCCATTGATGCGGGCAAAGGGATCAGTGTAAAACCCACTAGCATTACCAGTATTACTTTCCATAACGGCACTTCGTGAATGGTGGGCCACAGCACCGAATCCTGGAAATAAAAACAAATGGCACCGGTGATCATACCTAAGATAACCATGGGCTGTAGCCTGGTCAGCCTTCTTTTAAAAAAATCAAGGGTACTCATGGTTTTCCAGCGGTCATCATAGGCATAGCCAATCACAAAGCCCGAAAGCAGGAAAAAGAAATCTACTGCCAGATAACCGTGATTGATGATCTGATCAGAATGGCTACCGGCATTTGCCTCAAAGATGTGAAAGGCAACTACCATAACAGAAGCTACGCCTCTCAGTCCGTCTAATATTTGATAATGCGGTTTTGAACCGGGCAGATCTTTCTCCATTTTTATTGCGGGTTTTAGGTTGTTTACAAATGTTTATTCTTCAGCCTGCCGGGACTTATATTAAAGGTATATAAGAAGTGGTTAGTAAACAAGGTAGGTGCGGCGAAGGATAGCTAAGTTATTGATTTGTGTCTCAGCGGGGGTTTCGCTAATAGGCTGCTTTTATCTGTATGCATCTTACTGCGAAACCCCGCCGGAACCTAACACTTTCCTGCAAGTTGGGAAACCAGGCTAAATCAGGAATACAAGCAGCACATCTTTGCAAAATGAAAATTATTTTATTCCGGCAGTTTGGAACAGAATCCGGGCTGGTTTAGACTCGCCCTAAAAAGAATACCTTTGCACAAAAACAGGCATTGGAACTTACAAACCGCAAGGCACATTACGAATACTTTTTTGAAGCTACCTATATAGCGGGCATGGTACTCAGCGGCACCGAAATAAAATCACTCAGGGCCGGCAAGGCCAGCTTTAACGACAGCTACTGCCTGTTTCATAACGGCGAGCTGTTTGTAAAAAGCCTGCATATATCTGAATATGCTTTTGGCACCTACAGTAACCACGAACCCCTGCAGGAAAGAAAACTGCTGATGAA
>JBJTMN010000395.1:0-5949 GCA_046070545.1 Ferruginibacter sp. | reverse complement strand
GAAATTTTTAAAATTGATGCAATGGAGACTCACCTGAAAAAGGATGAACAACCCTGTGGACAAAATTTATCATTTTCTATACAGCGATCCTGATCATCTGGCATTGTTCTTGCGATGAATTTTATTCCCCCTGGTACCCCTTCCCGGCCTTTTCTTCATCTTTAAAAAACAAACACATGAAAACCAGTTTCAAAGGCATTACTATGCTCGCCACTGCAGCCCTGCTGCTTTTTTTTGCTGCCTGCCAGAAGGATGTATCCAGCACGGATAGCATACCTGCCGGACAATCTAAAATATCGGTGTACCTGCTGGATGGGCCTGCCGATTACCAGCAGGTACTGGTAGACATCAGGGCAATAGACATTAAAATTGATACCTGCCGCCGGCATGGTGATGATGACCATGATGGTCCCGGTTGCGATGATGATCACGATTCGCTGAGCAGCCGTTGCGAAATTTGGCAATCCATTAATATCAACCCGGGGGTATACGACCTGCTTAGCCTGCGTAATGGATTGGACACCTTGCTGGCCAGTGGTTTTATTTTCAACGGAAAGATTGAACGCATAAAATTAACGCTGGGTACCAATAACCATGTGCTGGTTGACAGTGTTTTGTACCCGTTGCGGTTGCAGAACAACCAGAACTTTGTATACGTAAATATTCACCGGGAACACCTGGATTCCATTTCTTCATCCAACTTTAACCTGTATCTTGATTTTGACCTGAACCGTTCGATCCGCTATACCGGTGGCGAATACTGGCTGAAACCGGTATTAAGGCCCTTTGGCCGCCACAGCACCGGCGAAATTGAAGGTAAGATAAGGCCTGTTCATTCCTTTGGGACCATTAAAGCCTGGAATGCCACCGATACTGCATTTGCAATGCCCGAAGACGAAGGTGAGTTTAAGATCCGCGGATTACGTGCTGGAACCTATAATGTATTCATTGATGGCATTAACGGGTACCGCGATACCACACTCAGCAATATTATTGTAAGGCAAAATGAGGATACCAGGTTAGGTACGATACTACTGAGGCAATAAATATTTGTCTTACATACAACGAAGCCGGCAATTAAAATTACCGGCTTCGTTTGTTATATGGATGACTGTTATCCTGGTCAGTTTTTCTAATGAAACAGGTTCCTGAAATTAATCTGCCAGCATGGCCCCTCCTTTCACCAGCCAGGAAAGTCCGAAGCTTTCCACTGCAATGGTTTCCATCCAGAAAGTAAGATGGTGATCATTATAGAAACGGGTGAGATCATCGCCCAGCAGGTTGATACCCCAAAGCAGGATGACCAGTATGGCTGCCAGCATGATGCCCCCGCAGGTGCGGTACAGGCGGTTACGCATTTTCTTTTTAATGCCTCTTGCTTTAACACGCTTATCCGATTTGGTAAAAACGAACAGCGACAAAACAGACAGGCAGGTTAAGAAGATGGCTGCCGATACATAATGAAAAACAGGCCTTACCGCAGATACCTTTAATACCGTTACACTAAAAACACCTTCAATATTATCGGTTGGAAACAAAACCACGCAAAAAGCAAATATGCCAGCAATGGCCGAAAGATAAAAATCGAGCGGTGCCCTTCCCTTGTATATGATGAGGAAGATGGCAAGCATGCTCATGATGGCAACAAAGATACTGCAGACCCGGGTGTAGTAATAATGGCTAATCGATGGCAGGGTATGGTTGTACCCGATATCAACATATAAAAAACCATACAGCAATAAGGGCAGGGCCATACCCAGTATACCTACTATTTTACGAAGGGTAGCCTGGTTGGAGAGTGCTATCTTTTCCGGATCATTATAATCTACCTTAAACATTTGTGAAATGGAGGAAGGTGTTGATTTGTTCATAACAGAAAATGTTGGTTAAGCAGTAAAGCTAAAAACACAAAGCCGTTTTTACAACCGTTAAAATACCTGATTTCTGCAGTTTTTTACTTTTACCGGGCACCCAAAAAACAACAAAGCCGGTAACAAACTGTTACCGGCTTCATGCATTATTGATCTGCGTTAATCAGTTTCAATCTGCGCCATCAGCGTTCCTATTTAGGCTTATACTCCAGTACCAGCACCGCATTTTCTGTTAAGCTGGCACTGCTGTGCAGCTCATACCGCTTGTCGCCGGCTTTTACTACAATGAGCGCCGTATTGGGTGCAATGCTGCCCAGGTTATGGGCAAACATCACAATTTCGTGCTGGGGGGCTTTATCGTCCAGCACCAGGTTAACCGTAATGGGTTTTTCGGTAAGTCCGCGGTTACCTACCAGTAACTTGTTATTATAGTATACGCTGATGGTATCGCCATCAATGGTTCCGTTATCAAATATATCCAGTGTGATGTTCTTTACGTTTACGGGTATGCGGCTGAACACGGTGTTCTTACGGCTGGCAACGGTTGCCATACTGTCCTTTTTTACCGGGGCAGCAGGTGCAGCAGATGGATTTGGATTGATCTTGAATTCTTTGGGTACCTCTGCACCCATCAGGTTCTTTCCAAAATAATCCCAGCGGCGGCGTGTCATGTAGTTGGCATCGGCACCATAACCATGGCGTGCATTGGGGAATACCACCAGGTCGAAATCCTTATTGGCTTTTTGCAAAGCTTCCACCACCAGGTAGGTATTGTAAGGAGGTACATTATCATCCATACCACCATGTGCCAGCAGCAGCTTTCCTTTCAGGTTACCTGCATTGATCTGGTTAGCCTGTTTGGCGTAATTGCTGTTGCCATCGGATTCTTTTTTCTCCAGGCCTATATAGCGTTCGCCCCAGTCGTCTTCGTAATTGCGGTTATCGTGGTTACCACTTTCGGAGATACCCACTTTATAAAAATCGGGGAAGGTGAACATGGCATCGGCAGTAGCAAAACCGCCGCCTGAATGGCCCCAGATGCCTACCTTGTCTATATCGAGGTATGACCTGGTGGCTGCCAGTTGTTTGATGCCGCTCACCTGGTCGTCGAGTGTATTGCTGCCCATATTGCCATAGCAGGCATCATGGAATGATTTGGAACGGTCGGGGTTGCAACTGCCATCAATGATGATGACAATAAAACCAAGATCGGCGAGTGCCTGGTGATCGCCACGGGCTGCAATAAAATTACGACTGCCTACACCCCCACCTTGCGGGCCGGGATACACGTAGTTTACAATAGGGTATTTTTTAGATGCATCAAAGTTGCGTGGTTTGAACATGAGCCCGTACAGGTCCCATTTACCATCATTTGATTTTACCTTGATCGGTTCGGGGGCCTTCCAGCCGGTTGCCAGCAATTTACTGATATCGGCTTTCTCCAGTTCGGTAATTAATTTACCATTCATGTCCCTCAGCACTGCCACAGGCGGCACATCCGGCTGCGAATAGCTGTCGGTAAAATACTTCCCATCGGGCGAAAGGGAAATAGTATGATTACCATTTTCAGGTGTCAGCAATTTCAGGTTTGTGCCATCAAACTTAATACTGTAAAAATGGGCGAAGTATGGATCACGGCCTGCTTCACGGCCATTGGCCATAAAGTACAGGGTGCGGTTCGCTTCATCAATTTTCAATAACTGCGTAACAACAAAATTACCTTTGGTGATCTGATTTTTAACCTTGCCGGTGGTTGCATCATAGAGGTATAAATGTCCCCAGTCATCACGCTCGCTGTACCAGATGATCTCGTTCGTTTTATCCAGGAAATGATTGTTAATACTGCCCTGCCCGCTTTCATACTGGGTGGCTACTGTTTCGGTAAATACTTCTTTTACATCGCCGGTAGCTGCATCCGCAATACGTACTTTCTCTACCTTATGATCGCGGCTGGTTCCTACAAAGAACAGTTTGGTACCATCGGCATTCCATTCATTATCATCATAGCCGCCGCTGGATGCGATATCATCGCTTAATGTGCCGCGGTGATCATCGGCAGGTATGTTAAGGCGTATCACTTTACGGTTATCTACATCTATAATTACGCGGTGTATTTTTACAATGGCCGTATCCTGCGGTAAAGGATATTTCCATTCTTCCAGCCGCGGTGCGCCTACATTGGTTGATACCAGGTACATGGTACTTACGCTGCGCTGGTCCTGCTGAAAAGTGGCAATCTTTTTTGAGTCGGGGCTCCATAACAGGATGGGGCGGTCGCTGTGCGTCCAGCCGGCATTGTCAGTTGCGTAGCCAAAATCTTTTACACCATCGGTAGTAAGCTGGGTCTCCAGTTTGGTATCCATATCTTTTACCCACAGGTTCCAGTCCTTGATATAGGCTGCTTTTTTACCATCGGGAGAAAGGGCTTCATTGCCTCCACCTCCTCTCCTTCTTCCGCCGGCAGCAGCTGCCATTCCGTTGGCGCCATCAGGTAAGATGGATTTTTTATCCGGTCCTGTTTTGCGGCTGCCGTCAGCAGGATTGATCAATACAAATTCTGCTCCGCCGGGCACTGATACTGCATACCAGAAGCTACCATCGGGCAACCAGTTGGGGTTTACATTATTACGGAAAACAAGTTTATTGGTGTTGAAGCCCAGGGATTTGGTGGCTGCTTCGTAATCGGAAGTGGTTAAGACCTTTTTATCCGACTGGGCGTTTGCGGTAAGCCCTGCAAAGCCTGTGATTGCCAGTGCAATAAAGTATTTTTTCATAATCTTTTTGTTTCAGCCCTTAATTTAGGAAAACTTGGGGATTTGGGGTTGGATAAATGTTGAATGGTAAGAAAGAATCGTTTTTTGATAAACCAGCAGTTCATCATTTGTACGCAGTTACTTTTGTATCCCGATAAAACCGCATGGCGCTCTGAACCCCGGGCCTGCCCCGGGATAGTGAGAAGTGAAAAACAGCACAGGTATTATTAATAGCTGTTACTGATAAATCCTGCAAGATCAAAACCATGATCGTTGAATGCTGAATCCAACCATTACCCAACGCCCCGGCATCCGGGATCCCAGCAAATCGCTATACTGCCTGTTAAAAAGATTGTTCGCCTGCACAAAGAAGCTGAGCTTTTTTGCAAACAAAAACCCTTCGGCCTTTATATTACAAACAACATAATCTTTACTGATAGCTGCCTGTATGGCCGGTGCAGACTGTTCGTTGCGGCTTTTGTACAACCCGTTTACACCGATCGCAAAAAAACGGTTGCTGTACATCATATTGGCATTGACCAGGAATTTTGCATGGGAAGAAATATAAAAAGATTGCAGGCCCCTGGTGCTCTTGCTATCAAGCCAGAGCAACCCGGCTGTGGCTATCAGCTGATGCTGTTTAAATGATCGCTGAAACTGAATATCTGTTTCAAAACCACTGGTATTTACGCTGGCAATATTTGTAGCCAATGCATAGGTTCCGGCTGGAGATAGATTTTCTTTTCGTGGCATGGCAGCATAAGGCGTGGTTACCCAATCGATCAGTTTAGATTGATCGCGGCGGAAAAAGCCGGAAGAAAGTTTAAGGCTGTTCCTGATAAAGATATCAATACCCGCTTCGTAACTAAAAGAACGCTCGGCAGCCAGGGCGGGATTACCAATGCTGCCGCTGGTTACCAATGCCTTGTTGTAATTGTTGTACCGTTCGGTAAAATCGGCCTGCCTGATGGTCTTACCAGCACTGCCCCGCAGCTGAATGACCTTCCTTTTGTACGAAAAATTTATTTGCGGTACCAGTTCTGTACCGCTGTTTTCGGTATGGTCTACCCGTACAGCCGGAGAAAGAAAAAACTGTTTACCGATGTATTGTTGCAGGATAAGAAAGCCGGCAAACTGGTCAAGTTTGTGGTTACCCCTGTCGTTTGAGCTGATCTGTTTGTGCTGAAACTGTACTCCGCCAACCAATGCCGTACGGGCAGAAACTTCATATTCGTACCGGGAGCTTACCTGGAACAATGATGAAATATTTTTATTGGCCGTGGATGCCGGGTTGAAAGCATATTCATCTTTTGCCTTTTTGTAAC
>JBJTMN010000394.1:0-2747 GCA_046070545.1 Ferruginibacter sp. | reverse complement strand
ACTTTCATCACAACACGCAAACTGTTGTTTCTATCAAACTTCAAAACATTTTGAAAACCCCTTTTAGCATTATCTGTAAAAAATAAAACATGATAAGTTCTGTAATGACTGTTGCCTGTGCGTTGGCCCGGCAGGGCTAAGCGGAACCTGTCCCGCCACCAGCGGGAGCGATTGCGCCTGACCTGATCTTTTTGCTACTTTTTTGCATCAAGGCAAAAAAGTGGAAGAGGAAAAATAAATGTTCACAGAAGGGGCTTACTCTTTAAAAAGACACTATACCCTACCTTTGCAACATGAATTACTTCGAACTTTTTGAGATCCCTGTTTCCTTACAAATTGACAAAGCAACCCTTGCCCAAAAGTATTTTGACCTGCAGAAAAAATACCATCCCGATTTTTTTGCAAAAGGCACCGAATACGAACAGGCCGAGGCTTTGGAAATATCCTCACAACTGAACAAGGCTTTACAGGTTTTAAAGAACCAGGACCTTACGATCAAATATGTACTGCAGTTGAAGCAGTTACTGGAAGAAGAAGAAAAATACAAGCTGCCCCCGGATTTTTTAATGGAAATGATGGAACTGAATGAAGATCTGGGCGAAGACTCGGCCAAACAGATACAGGACCTTGAAAACCAGCTTTACACAGAAGTAAAGCCCATTATAGAAAACTACAACGATACCACGGTAAGCCATGCCGAATTACTACAACTAAAAGAATACTATTACAAGAAAAAATACCTGCAGCGTATTTTGGACAGATTGGAGGGATGATGTAATATTGCAGCCCCTTAGGGGTTAATCCAGTTAATTAGTTAACTGGTTAATCTGTATAAGGGCTCAGATTTTAAACAGTCGTTTTTCCATCGTTAGCCTTTTACGGATTAACGTATAAACGTTGTAAAGCCCATGTGGCGGAATTGGTAGACGCAGCAGACTCAAAATCTGCCGTTCGCAAGGGCGTGAAGGTTCGATTCCTTTCGTGGGCACCAAGGCCAAGCCTCCTCTTTCTGAGGAGGCTTTTGTTTTATGATACCTCCCTGATAAATATCTTACTTACCATATCCGTATTAACATACATACCTAATATTGTGTAGTTTTATAGAGATGATTTACCGGTATCGTTTTAGTTCAGGTTTAAAGCTCATGGGAAATAACTATGAACCTTAAAAGAATGCATAAAATACTTGCTGGCAGCTTAATCTGTTTGATGCAGTTTATTACTGCCTGTTCACAGGACCTTTCCGGTAACTGGCAGGGAAGATTCAGGACCGATCAAAGATTGAACGGGGCCAGCAGAACTTTTTTTATGAATATGGTATTAGTGCAACATGGTAAAAAAATAGAAGGCAGGTTTGGTAATGCTCCATTGGATTTCCCCGACAAACTGCAGGTTGTTTACGAAATCTCAGGGATTATTGGAAAAAGGGATACAATACCATCACGTTTAATGAGGGGCAACATATTATTCAGCCGATTAGAATATGAATGGGCCGATTATTTTTTATCACTGGATAATATACAGTATTTTAAAAATGATACCATGGAAGTATTGTATGGCGACTGGTTAGCTAACGGGCTAATCCCTATCCGGAGTGATGGTTTTGCCGGATCATTTTGGGTGAGCAAGTTACATTTACCTGATACCCTCAAGAAATCCCTTATCGCTGATACGAATTCTGTAAATACTCCCCCGTTAACAATACGTAAAGAGCCTGACGCACTGCTGATACCTGCAGCCATGGCAAAAAGAAAAAATACTGAAGCCGGGAAAATAACCCTGGATACTAAAAATATCAGCTTAAGCATATTTGACAATGGGGTTACAGACGGCGATAGTGTCAGTATTTTTTTTAATGGCAAGTTACTAATGAGTCATCAGCTGGTTTCCGAAAAACCAATTGTGCTGAATCTTGAACTGGATGAAAAGCTTATTAAAAACGAGATCGTTTTGTTTGCTGAAAACCTGGGAAGCATTTCTCCTAATACTGCCCTTATTGTTGTAAAATCGGGTGATAAACGCTACGAACTTTTTTCAAATGCCGACCTGGAAAAAAATGCAGTGTTGGTTATTGAGTATCGCCGGCATGAATAACGCTTTAAAAATAGTTTCGATTATTGTATAGCATACCTGTCATTTTAATAATTGAACAGCTTCCTCATAAACCTCATACCCATATATTTATTGGGTGGTATATAGGCCAAGAAAAGGTCTTTGGTTTGCATCGGCTGGAATTTTGCATCAAACTCTTTCCAAAGTTCGTCCCGGTGTATATTCCCTCTAATTCTCCCGGATTGCATCCGGGCTTAATAATGAAATGCCAATCCAGTAACAGCAACTCTGCAGGTATTACAGATTATTGCTCACAATAAGTACTTATTTGGCAGCCACTGCAGTGGCAGACCGTTGTTTACTTATCATCCTTCCGGAAAAAGATATTTTTTCCGGCAAAGACCGGCTCAATAAAAAGGCTATCCTGCTCAGTTCCCGCTATCGCCCTAAGCGTTTTACCCGGGTAAAATAAAACCCCTCTTGCGGAGGAGTCTTTACTATTTTATTTCAGCAAGTATTTGATGATATTGATCAGTTGTAAATCCACATCAGTATCGGCTTTTTGGAGCTTTTGATGTAGTTACCGAGTACAGACAGAAAAGCCGGAGCTACAGCGGGGCATCCTGCACTTTGAAAAATCCTGAAAGGGTATGTTTCTGCAGCCGGTATATGAGCATCTGAATGTAATACAATGG
>JBJTMN010000393.1:0-2380 GCA_046070545.1 Ferruginibacter sp. | reverse complement strand
ATTCGGAACAACAATCGCTCCTAAAGTGCGGCAGGCATTGAAGAATTAATATGCTGTAAATTTTTCTTAAAAAATTCTATTCAAATGATCAATTGGGGTATTATAGGATGCGGCGATGTTACTGAAATTAAAAGTGGTCCTGCTTTTAACAAGGTTGCCAATTCTGCATTGGTTGCGGTTATGCGCCGCAATGCAGAAAAAGCTGCTGATTATGCAAAACGTCATCATGTACCCCGCTGGTATGATGATGCAGATAAACTCATCAACGACCCGGAGGTGAATGCCATTTATATTGCCACACCTCCTTCATCACATGAGCGATATGCATTGGCTGCTATTAAAGCTGGCAAACCGGTATATGTAGAAAAACCCATGGCGCTCTATTATAGTGCCGCAAAAAATATGGCTGCAGCAGCGGCAGCCAATAATGTAAAACTGGTTGTTGCACATTACCGCAGAGAATGGCCGCTGTTCAAAAAAATAAAAGAACTGGTTGATAAAAAAATGATAGGCGATATTCGCCTCGTGAGACTTGTACTATACAAAACAGCTTTTACTAAAGAACAGCTTAACAACGAAAGCCTTGCCTGGCGGGTTGATCCTGCCATTGCTGGCGGAGGCATCTTTCACGACCTGGCGCCACACCAGCTCGATATTCTATATCATATATTTGGCCCAGCAAAAAGAATAACCGGTATTGCCCTTAACCAGGCGTGCAATTATAAAGCCGATGATATGGTGGCCGGAAGTATTTTGTTTGAGAACGGAATCGTTTTCAACGGCTCCTGGTGTTTTAATGCACATGAGCAAAGTGACCGATGTGAAATCATCGGAAGTAAGGGAAGCATAAGCTTTAGTTTTTTTGATGGCGGGGGAATTGAACTCCTTGCTGATAACAACACAACTGTTTATAACTTTAATACACTGCAGCATGTGCAGCAACCCATGATAGAAAGAACAGTACAATACTTTTCAGGTAATGCAACGAATCCATGCACCGGCGAAGAAGGCGCTGAGATCATGCGGTGGATCGAAGCGTTTGTATCAGATAAATGATTCTGCTTCAGCACTTGTAATTCCAACAACAATAACTTACATTGTAGCTTAAACTACTGCACATGAACAAGCTATTTTCTTCCATCTTCTTTTTATTTATTGCATATAATTTTTGCTTTGCCCAGGAAACTGTGGATATGGCCATGATGCAAAAGATAAAAGACGAAGAAAAAACCAATTCGCAAATTGCTATGATAGCACACAACCTGACGGATGTGTGCGGACCCCGGCTTACCAACTCCCCCGGGTATAACCGGGCACTGGACTGGGTTACAGAAATATGTAAGCAATGGGGACTTCAAAATGCCGGACGTGAGGCCTGGGGAGAATTTGGCAAGGGATGGCAAAATGAAACCGGTACCCTGGCTATGAAAATGCCTTATTACCAGGATATCATTGCCTATCCGGTTCCCTGGTGCAAAAGCACCAAAAAATCAGTAAAGTCAGAACTCATTATGCTGGAAGACCTGGATTCTGCTTCCATTACCAAAGCAGGGGCCTCTTTAAAGGGAAAGATCGTGATGGTTAAGCCCGGCAGTACAAACATGCCGGATGCTTTTAAAGCATACGCAACCAGGTTTGGAGATACCAGTCTCGATAATTTAGGTGAAAAATACATGGTTGACCGTAAACAGATGGAAAGCTTTTTACCTTTTATTAAAAATGAATACTACACAAAACTGTACCTGGAAAAAATGGGTGCAGCAGCCTTAATTTTAAGCGGCCGCAATAACCGGGATGGGACTGTTTTTGTTGATGGGGGCACCGGCTATGCCAAAGGGTTTGAAGCCACTTTACCCGAAATGAAAATAGGTAGGGAGGATTACCTGAAACTGGCAAGGCTGATGAAGGATAATAAAAAAGTGGAAATGGAAATCAATGTGCAGAACAAATTTTACAGCGATGATCTGAACGGCTATAATGTGGTAGCCGAAATACCCGGAACAGATCCAACATTGAAAAGCCAGGTGGTAATGCTGGGTGGTCATTTAGACAGCTGGGCAGGGGGTACCGGTGCAACAGATAATGGTGCAGGCTGTATTGCCACACTGGAAGCTATTCGTATTTTAAAAACTTTGGGTGTACAGCCCCGGCGTACAATACGCATTGCATTATGGGGGGGAGAGGAACAGGGCCTTTTCGGCAGTTTTGGTTATGTAAAAAAACATTTTGGCGACCCGGCCACTATGCAGCTTTTGCCGGAGCAGGCTACGATCTCTGCCTATTATAACCTGGATAACGGCAGTGGAAAAATAAGAGGCATATTTGCGCAGGGTAATACAGCGGCCAGGGACATTTTTAAAGCCTGGCTGGCACCTTTTGC
>JBJTMN010000392.1:0-4110 GCA_046070545.1 Ferruginibacter sp. | reverse complement strand
TCGCCGGGCAGAGGTCGGCCGTGTAGAGGTCGCCGAAGGCGTTGCACGGAGAGCAGTCGGGATACTCGTCGGGACGGTCGGCGTGGAGGAACACGGTCCAGGCGTTGACGTCGAGGCCGCGGGAGGCCGCGGCCCGGCATGGGTACTTTATACCCGCTTTTGACCAGGCTTAAAAATGCAGAACTCTTATCTTATCGCTGGGAAGAAAGCACCAGCGGCCCCCCACGTAAATATTTTACACTAACAGAAAAAGGGGCAGCATTTTACAAAGAGCTGGAAACTACCTGGTACGAACTGGCCAACGCTGTAAGGGCGCTTACCAATACCGAACAGGACACTATTAATAACAACAACTTCAACACCCAATAACAAAAAAGTATAGCCATGTTTTTTTGTTGGACACCAAAACGACTAACGAAACGAAAAAATTAAAGCCATGAAACAAGTAATCAACATAAACTTCCAGGGACGAGTTGTTCCAATAGAAGTAACAGCATTTGAACTGCTGAAAAACTATACCGAAAGCCTGAACCGCCACTTTGCCAATGAAGAAGGCAAAGAAGAGATCATCAACGATATTGAAAGCCGTATTGGTGAACTGTTCCAGGAAAGAATAACCAAAGGTGCCACCTGTATTACCGATGATGATGTAAACGCCATCATTAAAAACATGGGTACACCTGAAGAGTTTGAAACCATGGATGAAAGCCAGGCGCAACCGGCTTCTTCATCTGCAAAACAGGAGCAAAGCAGCAACAGCAGTTCAGCCACCGGCAGCAAAAGATTATTCCGTGATGAGAATGACAAGGTACTGGGCGGTGTATGCAGTGGCCTTGCCAACTACTTTAATATAGATGTGGTAATTGCCAGGATCATCTTTGTAGTACTGTTATTTTCCGGTGTTGGATTTTTAACCTACATCATTATGTGGATAGCCGTGCCAAGCAGTGCTACCACACAAATTGGAGGAGCCAGGAAGAAATTATTCCGTGATCCCGATGAAAAACTGCTGGCCGGTGTGTGCAGCGGTATCGGAAACTATTTCGGCATCAATGCCTGGATACCAAGGGTATTGTTCCTGTTACCATTCCTGTCATTTATTTCACGCTGGGGCCATTGGGGCGGACTGTGGGATTTCGGTGATGTGGTTCGCTTTACCTTCAGCCCTACTTCACTCATCGTGTATATTATCCTGTGGATCGTGATCCCCGAAGCGATTACCACTTCAGAGAAACTGGAAATGAAAGGCGAGAAAGTGGATATGAACTCTATCAAGGCTTCTGTAATGGAAGAGATGAAAGGAGTTGGAAAAAAAGCCTCCACATTTGGTAAGGAAGCATCTGCTGTAGTAACAGAAAAAGCAAATATGGTGGCAGGTGATGTAAAGAATTTCAGCAGGCGTAACCGAGGCGGATTGGGCAATGTAATTGCCATGATCGTAAAAATATTCGCGTACTTCATCATTGGCTGTGTAGGCTTTGCGCTGGTGATGGCTTTATTTGCACTAGCTGTTGTTTCAGTGGGTTTATTCCCTTTAAAAGATTTCCTGATCGGCGGCGACTACCAGAATGCACTTGCATGGGGTACGCTGGTTTTCTTTATTGCTGTTCCCATTATCGGTATCATTACCTGGATCATACGTAAGATCGCCCGCTCTAAAAGCAACGGTAAAATGCTGGGCTTTTCATTTGGTGCCATGTGGGTAATAGGCTGGATCTGTTTTATATGCCTGATCGCTTCTATAAGCCAGGAATTCAGGTACAGCAGCAAAAACCTGGCAGAACAGGAGATCATGCTTACAAACCCTATGGTTGATAAGCTGGAAATAACTGCAAAGTCTCCACTGGATAAATACAACCACCGCCGGTTTATAAAGTTTGAACCATTTGAAGGCATACAGGAAGACACCGCTTTTGTAAATAACGTAGATGTGCGTATTGTAAAGGCAGTGAACGACAGCTTTAAGGTCACCATTATAAAAACCGCCACCGGCAAATCAAGGCCAATTGCTGAAAGCAATGCTGCCAGGATCCAATACGGTGGTGTGCAAAAAGACAGCGTGTTGTTAATGGATAAAGGAATAGGAATAAACAAAACCGATAAATTCCGTAACCAACGGGTTGTACTTACCATTTATGTACCGGTGGGTAAAAGAATAAAAGTAGATAAAAGCATCAGCTGGTTCAACAATGTACACTTTGGCAGCAACTGGGATAACAACGACTGGTATTACGACTCAGAGGATAATTATGATGACTGGAAAACAGGCCAGGAGTACATCATGAAAGCCGACGGACATTTGTATAGCCTGAACGGAACACGTGCAGGTAAAGAAGGCCATACCAAAGTAACGATTAACCAGAATGGTATAGAAGTTATTACAAATGAAAACGGTAATGAAGATAATTACCGTTACAATGACGGAGAGCCGATGAACAAGCTGGATTCAATTAAAGTAAAGCTGGAAAATGAAAAGCAGAAAGTAAAGGACTCTTTGCAAAAAGCAAAAGAGAAGATCGAAAAGCAGCTGGAAAAGATCGGCGATAATTCAGAGCCGGCAGCTGTAAGCTCGAAGTTGACCGTGATAACCCCGGTAGTTGAAATAAATTAAGAAACCCGTTTTTTCAATCTAAAAAAAGAACAAATGAAAATTTATGCACTTTCAGTTGTACTGGGTTTAATGATTCTGGCAACTGCTCCATCCTGCTTACACATCAGTGATCATGATGTTTCCGTTACGGTTTCGGATGATGAAGATGAATATGAAATGGATGCTGATTACAGCCGGAGCAAATCACACGCAGTACGGGTTTACCTGAACGATCATTTATTGGACGGTAAAATCAGGATAAAGCACAATGATTATGTAGATAAAGAAATAACCCTGGATGATAATACCACTTTTTACATCAATGCTCACCCGGGCAGGCTGCAGATAAAGATCGACAAAACAGAAAACTCAGAAGCGCAGTGCGAAAGGGTAAGGCTGGCTTGTGAAGACCTGAAAGAAATTTTAGCAGCGCATTAAAATCGTTTCAATAGTTGAGTTGAAGTTGAAACCAACAACGTCCCCCGATTTTTCGGGGGACTTTTAATTACCCCTGACATCAGCTTTTTATTTTACATTTGCAACGTAAAAAAACAAAAAACAAGTTCATGAAAAATACACCGTTCACACAAAAACATATTGAACTGGGCGCTAAAATGGCTGAATTTGCCGGATATAATATGCCCATCAGTTATTCGGGCATCAATGATGAGCATGCAGCAGTGCGTAATTCGGCCGGTGTGTTTGATGTAAGCCATATGGGAGAGTTTATTTTAAAAGGAGAACATGCGCTGGACCTGATACAGCGCATCACCACCAATGATGCTTCCAAATTAACCGATGGCAAAGCACAGTACAGTTGCTTCCCGAACAAGGATGGCGGTATTGTGGACGATCTGATCGTGTATTGCCTGGAAGAAAATAAATCATACATGCTGGTTGTAAATGCCAGTAATATTGAAAAAGACTGGAACTGGGTACAGCAGTTCAATGATAAGGGTGTAGAGATGCACAATATCTCCGATAAAACCTGCCTGCTGGCCATACAGGGCCCCAATGCTACCAGGATGCTGCAGCCGCTTACGGATAAAGACATCATGAATTTGAAATATTACACTTTCACCAAAGGAACATTTGCCGGTGTTGAAAATGTATTGATCAGTGCAACCGGTTACACAGGTGCCGGTGGAGTAGAGATCTATTTTGAGGACAAAGACGATAATGCATCCAAAGTATGGGATGCTATTTTTGAAGCCGGGCAAAAAGGCGGTATTAAGCCCATTGGCCTGGGAGCCAGGGATACGCTGCGTCTGGAAATGGGTTACTGTTTGTACGGCAACGATATTGATGATACCACATCGCCGCTGGAAGCCGGCCTGGGCTGGATCACCAAATTCAGCAAACCATTTACCAACAGCGCCTATTTTGAAAAACAAAAAGCCGAAGGTGTTACCAAAAAGCTGGTTGGTTTTGAAATGATCGAAAAAGGGATTGCCCGCCACGATTATGAAATAAAGGATTTTGAAGGGTTGGTGATCGGCAAGGTAACATCCGGCACCCAA
>JBJTMN010000391.1:0-4703 GCA_046070545.1 Ferruginibacter sp. | reverse complement strand
TTGCAATATCACTGAAATCCTCTGTATAAGTAAGCGATGGTTGTGATGCCATATACACCGGCGTTTGTGCATGCAGCATGTTGGCCAATAAAAGAAGACCAAGGAACAATATATTTTTTTTCATCAGTTTTTTTAAAGCTGTTTACAGTAATAGAAATCCATCAAAAAGATTGTGCAGCTTTTTGAATGACAGAATAAGGATTAAAGTGAAGGGTAAATAAAACGGTATTAAAAGAGATCTTTTACCGGGTTGAAGAAAATGAACAACAATTCCGGGAAGACAGTGCAAAGTTAAAACATAGCCTGGAATGAAATGTTAACCAATGTTATTTTACAGGTTAGCTGATGAATAATTTTAACTTATTCAGTACAACCTGTTAACTGCATTGTATATAGAGAATAAAAAAATATCAGGACTTTGCTCCAAAGATCGATGACAACAGGCTGGCAAGGCGAAGGCCACCCATTACCAACTGTCTTTTTATAACCTGCGCATTATTGTCAATATAATTCTTGTCCATGAAATTATTTTCGAAACTGTAAACCGTA
Organism: Ferruginibacter sp.; assembly: GCA_046070545.1. Lineage (GTDB taxonomy): Bacteria > Bacteroidota > Bacteroidia > Chitinophagales > Chitinophagaceae > Ferruginibacter. The sequence goes on along the minus strand of JBJTMN010000391.1, from coordinate 4,154 downwards.
TCAAGTAACGAACGTGATTGGTACATCCATTTCAGTTCATTTATTTTTTTTATCTCTGCTACTTGTGCAGTATCCAGTGAATTATAAGCCTGCATACAGGTATCCAGTGTTATGTTCTTGTACTCCAGTATCTGTGTATCCCAGATACTGTGCAGGTTACCGCTAACATAAGGCGAATTGATCTGGATGGTATTACCACCCTTGTCAATGGCATAACCTGTATGCAAAGGCTGGTGCAGGTCACCAACCAGGTGAAAGATGAGCAGCAACCGGTACTTCACATCTTTTCGCTTCATGTTCTTGTAATCTTTAAGTTCTACTATTGCAGAATGTAAAACGGTAAGAATATTACGTTCGGTGGAAGGCGTATAATTTTCGCCTTTATCCATATCCAGGTAATGCCAGGTGCGCATATAGTTGTAGTAACTGTTCCCACGTTCGTCATCCATCCAGTTAGCAGCTTCTTCAATGCTTAGGTTACCCAGGTATTTCTTTACGATCTGTTGGGTAGAATCATCTAAAAATTTAAAGGCTATCTGTGCCACCAGTTCATGCCCTCTTTTGCCCCAGCCATATGATTTAATGGAAAAACAACTGAGAATCAATATAAATGCCAATGCCGGAATACTTTTTTTCATGTAGCCTTTTTGGGGCAAAGCTAATTATAATTTGCTTGTGGCAATTACCCGTATGTATTTAATTAATTAACATGTTTTATTGTATACCATCTGTTAGCTATTTGATAACAAGATTTTCGTTGAAATGCCGATAAATACTATAGATTTGCATTCTTTTTTAACAAAACGATATATGTATAAGTACAAATTTACACTTGCTACATTACTGCTTATGATTGGGTTTGCACCTTCTGCATTCTCGCAGGTAAAAGCAAAACGAGACACCACGATCATCACATTAATCGATTCTACATTGGCTATTGAAGCAAGCGAGAATACGCTTGACAATATTCCCGTGGTTTCCCTTGATGAAAACGATAATCAGGATGGTAGTGCACAAAACGTTTCTTCGCAACTGAATACCGGAAGAAATCCATTTGTGAACGCCGCTTCTTTCAATTTTAACGCGGTACGATTCCGTATCCGTGGTTACGATTCAGACCTGTTTGGTACCAATATGAACGGGGTACCCATGGAAAACCTGGACAATGGTTTTACACCTTATGGTTTATGGGGTGGACTGAATGATGTGTTGCGTAACAGGCAGTACACACCAGGGCTTCAATCCAACAAGTTCTCTTTTGGAGGGCTTGGCGGATTTACGAACATTGATACCAGGGCTTCCAAACAACGTAAACAAACACAGTTTGGTTATGCGTTGTCAAACCGGAATTATTCTAACCGTGTAAGTTTCTCAACTTCAACCGGTTTAAATAAAAAAGGATGGGCATTCAGTATTGCTGGTTCACGCCGATGGGCCGATGAAGGATTTACAGATGGTACGTTCTATGATGGCTGGTCGGGTTATATCGGCATCGATAAAAAAATAAACGACCGTCACCTGCTTTCTTTTGTTGCTTTTGGAACACCAACCAGCAACGGCCGCCAGGGTTCTTCCGTAAAAGAAATGCTGGATATTGCCGGTACTAATTATTACAATCCTTACTGGGGTTACCAGAACGGTAAAAAAAGAAATGCCAGTGTTGCCAAATCTTTTCAGCCGGTGGGGATACTTACTCATGAGTGGAAGATCACTCCTAAAACAACTTTACTTACCGCCGCTTCTTATTTGAACGGAAACCGCAGTACTACCGGTCTTGACTGGTACAATGCTGCAGACCCCAGGCCTGATTACTACCGTTACCTGCCGAGCTACCAGCTGGATCCGAATTTCAGGCAGGCTGTGTATAACGAACTTAAAAACGATGTGAACAAACGCCAGATCAACTGGGATGCATTATATAATGCCAACTATGGTAACACAGAAACGATCTATAATGCCAATGGTATACTTGGAAATAATGTTACCGGCCACAGATCGGTTTATATTGTGGAAGAAAGGGTTATACATACCGAGAAGTATAATTTCAATACCACATTCAATACTTCCATCAATAACCATATTGACCTGACCGCAGGTTTAACATACGAAAGCCAGAAGAACAATTACTATAAAAAAGTGAACGACCTGTTGGGCGGTGCTTTTTATGTGGATATCAACCAGTTTGGCCAGCGTGATTTTCCTACAGAGCCTGATGCTGCACAGAATGATGTAAATAATCCTAACCGCATTTTAGGTGAGGGTGATAAATTTGGATATAATTATAATATCGATATTAAGAAAGCAACCGCATGGGTACAAACTTATGTGAAACTGAAAAAGCTGGACTTCTTTATCGGTGCCGAGCATGTATATACCCGTTTTCAAAGACAGGGTAATGTAAGAAGCGGGCTGTTCCCGAACAATTCTTACGGAAAATCTGATCCGCATGAATTCTATAATTATTCAGTTAAAGGAGGATTGACCTACAAGATCACACAGGGTAATTATTTTTATGCCAATGCAGCATACGAAACAAAAGCTCCATATTTTGAGAATGCCTACCTGGCTCCAAGAACCAGGGACTTTGTACAGGATAAACTGAGATCAGAGCAGATATCATCTGCCGAAGCAGGTTATGTGCTGATAGCGCCTACTGTTAAGTTTCGTTTAACCGGTTATTATACCGTATTTAAACACCAGACAAACGTACTTACATTCTATAATGATGATGCACGCACATTTGTGAATTATGCCATCAGCAATATTGGTAAAGAACAATACGGACTGGAAACAGGTGCAGAAGTAATTTTGTATAAAGGATTAACTTTAAATGCAGCTGCAGCCATTGGAAGGTACAGGTACAATACCAACCAGCTGGCCACTACAACATCTGATAACAGTTCGGCTGTATTGTCAAGAGATGTAACCGTTTATTCAAAAAATTATTATGTGCCTACACCCCAGGAAGCCTACACGGTTGGTTTAAACTACCGTTCACGCAAATACTGGTATGTGAATGTTAACTATAATTATTTTGACCAGATGTGGCTCGACTTCAATCCTGTTCGCCGTACAGCAGCTGCAGTGAATGGTGTTGATCCAACATCGGCTAACTGGAGTGCCATACTTGACCAGACCAGGCTGAAACCCCAGCATACGCTGGATCTTTTTGCAGGATATTCATGGCTCATGAACAACCGTTTTAAAGGATTGCATAAAAGAACATTCCTGTTATTTAACCTGGGTATAAATAATATCCTTAACAACGAGGAAATCGTTTCAGGTGGTTATGAGCAGTTACGTTTTGACTTTGCAGAAAAGAACGTGAACAAATTTCCTGACAAACGTTTTTATGCGTACGGTATCAATTTCTTTGCAAGTATTGGTTTAAGATTTTAACCCGCAGGGTCCTGTGGATAATTATAAAACAGTATAAATTTTTTAAAATAAATATTATGAATAAGATCGTAAAATTATTAATGGCAGTTATCATCATCGCTGCATCAGGAACATTAAGTTCATGTAAAAAAACTTTTGATAACCCGCCCGGCCCGGCAGATCCGGCTATTGTTGCCAATACTTCTATTGCTGCATTAAAAGCCCTGCATACCACATCCGGAGCCTATAACGTTATTACAAGTGACCTTATCATTTCAGGTGTTGTGGTTGCTGATGATAAAAGCGGAAACTTTTACAAGCAATTATATATTGAAGATGCAACCGGCGGACTGCAGATCTTACTGGATGCAACCGGTTTATATGGCAGCTACCCGGTAGGGCGTAAGGTGTTCATTAAATGTAACGGTCTTTGCATCAGTGATTATAACGGAACGATGGAACTGGGTATCAAAGCAACTGTTGCCGGTGCCCCTTCACTGGAAGGAATTCCGGGAAACCTGATAAGTCAATATGTTATTGGTGGTTCTTTAAACAACCCGGTTACACCGCATGTAGTAACATTGTCTCAGCTTACAACCGGAATGCAGGACAGGTACCTGGGCACTTTAATACAGCTGGACGGATTTGCTTTTGCTAATCTTAATGCAACTTATTCTGATACCTCAGCTTACAAAAGCACTGTAAACCTTGATATTAAAAACTGCTCAAACCAGACTGTAATCGTTCGTACAAGCGCCTACGCTGATTTTGCCGGA
>JBJTMN010000390.1:0-4498 GCA_046070545.1 Ferruginibacter sp. | reverse complement strand
GAAGGATGCGCTGGTTCCCGTGCTGAAGCTGGAATATAACAGGCTTGGGATAGGCGTTAACTACGATGTAAATATCAGCAAACTAAAAACCGCTTCGCAATTAAGAGGCGCTTTTGAAGTTACCCTCACTTATAAAGGCTTTACCAGAAGCGAGAACTCTTCTTTAAACAAAGTAAGATGCCCTGCATTTTATTAAGATCCTGAATTGCCTTAGGAATTTCCAGGGATCATTTTGCAGTATTTGATTAATCTCTCCCGTTTTGCTATATTGTATAGAAATGGATCACTTAAACTTTAACTCCAATTTTTTGTTAAAGGATATGGATTTAAAAAACCTCAAAAGTTCAAAATCCGTATTTTCTGCAAAACAAAATATATGAAACAGGTTGTAACATTTATTCTATTATGCTGCTGTATAACAGCATCCAATGCACAGACAAAAAAATATGCAGTTACAAAAACGGATGCTGAATGGCGCAAACTATTAACTGCAGAACAGTTTATGGTAACCCGCCAGAAAGGAACAGAACGAGCCTATACCGGTGTTTACTGGGACAATCACCAGGCAGGTATTTACAAATGCGTTTGCTGCGGCCAGGAATTGTTTAGTTCTGCCACCAAATTTGAAAGCGGTACCGGCTGGCCAAGCTTCTGGCAACCCATAAAAAAAGCGAATGTAGAAGAACTGACCGATAACAGCTATGGTATGGTACGTACTGAAGTAAACTGCAGCCGTTGCGGTGCCCACCTGGGCCATGTATTTGATGACGGGCCCAAACCTACCGGGCTCAGGTATTGTATGAACTCCGCTTCACTTATATTTGAGAAAAAATAAACCAATTGGCCGAAAATCATTCCTGCGATTCTACCTTATTGCTCTTAAGGGGCTTTGATGTTTTTGAACACATCACGGATGAAGAGTATCAGGAACTGGGGCTTATTCATAATTATGTAGAAGCTGCCAATGGCGAATACATTTACTTTCCGCATCAGAACCGTAATAAACTATATTTTACCAAGACAGGTTTTATCAAACTGGGCTATATAGATGAGCAGGGAAATGAAGTGATCAAAGAGATCATTCAGAAAGGTGAGGTTTTTGGACAGCTTACCCTGGAAAAAAATAATGACCAGGATGAATTTGCACAGGCCTATAAAAGCCAGGTAAGCCTCTGTGCCTTTACCATGGAAGATTTTATAAGACTGCTGCAACGCAAACCCGAGATGGCGATTGCATTCAGTTTTCACCTGGGCAATAAACTGAGAAAAGTGGAGAACCGATTACTGAATATTTTAAACAAAGATGTAAGAAGCAGGCTGGTGCAATTGTTGCTACAACTGGCCGCTGATAATAAAAGTATTACCGATAACAGTGCCGCTATTGAAAAGGTTCTCACACACGAAGATATAGCCAAACTGATCGGTTCTTCCAGGCAAACCGTTACCACCACACTTAACCAGTTTGAAAAACAAAAGCTGATCAGCATTTCAAAGAAAGAGATCTTAATTCATGATATTGCTTTATTGAAGCAGGCTGCAGAAAATGTGTAGAACTACCTTACAGGTTGTAGGTGGTAGCCATCTCCTTTAATTGAAGGATGTTCTCAACTCCCAGCTTTTCAAACAGCCTTGCTTTATGGGTGCCTACTGTGGAGGTTTGTATATTTAAAGTATGGGATATCTCTGTAACCGTTTTTCCATCAAGCAACAACGAAACAATTTCAAATTCCCGGGGAGAGAGTTCGTTGAAAGGATTTCCTGATTTACCGGCAAATGAGTCTTCTGCAAGTTTTTGAGCCAGTGCTTCACTGATGTATTTTTTCCCGCTTAGAATAACATGGATCGCTTTTGTTATTTCTTCCAGCGGAGCTTCTTTTGAAACGAAACCATAAGCTCCTGCCTTCATAAACCTTTTTGCATAAATATTCTCGGCGCTCATAGAGAACATCAGCACTTTGGCAGATGGGTATGTAATGTGTATGTATTCCATTAAACCCAGCGTATCTGTATTGGGCATTTGTATATCGAGCAATATCAGGTCATATTCATTTTCCTTCAGCTTGGCAATGGCCGTATCGCCATTCATGGCTTCATGTATCTCGGAAAGATTGTAGAGGTCTGCCAGTAGGATCTTTATTCCTGATCGTACAACAACGTGATCGTCAACTAATAAAAACTTCTTCATATCTGGTCTGGATTTAGAGGGTAATAGCAATTTGCCGGCAGTGCTCAGCTATACGAAGTTAGAATTTTTTATTGTGAAAATAATAAATATAACCCTTATAAGTTATTAACCATATATTTTGAACCCGTGAACAGAATACCCGGGAAATGACTTTACTTAAATATTGCTGTAAGAATGGTAGCGGATAATGAGAAAGCAGGAACTATTTTTTTTCTGCCAGGGTAAGCAACTGGTTTTTAATGATGTTGTAATGCTCCCAGGGAATAAAATGGCTTGCCTGGGGAATAATGATAACTTTTACATTGGAATTATTTGCCAGTTTGCTTTTTCCATAGTCAACATTTTTTACGGTAACAAATTTATCGGCATCGCCGTGAATGAACGTTACGGGCATTGTTACAGCTGCATAACCGGTATCCAGGACATACAGGTCTTTTTTAAAATACACGATCTCATCATTGGAAGGGGCAAAAGCACCGGGCATCAGTACATGTAACGGTGTATGTAAAAACAAATAACGCCAGTACTCTTTAGGTTCATCGTTGGGCGAGATGGAACCAGCAAGCAATGTAAGTGAACTTATTTCTGATGGATAAAGCTGCGCCAGTTTAACAATGACCGGCCCGCCAATACTATGCCCTACCAGGTGCAGTGGTTTATTATTCTTTTCCTTTTCAATGATGGTATTGATCATTACAGCCTGTTCATCCAGGTGCAATGCTGTTCCAAAGCTGCTGTAACCAAAGCCAGGCCTGTCGATAGAGATCATCCTGAAATGATGCAGCAGGGCTGTATCCATCATGTACATTTTAAAAGCATCCCAGCTGCCCGGAGATCCGTGAATAAAAAATAGGGTCGGCAGGGTGTCGGAGCCAGATTTGGCATAGTGCATCCCTTCATTACCGGCACCGGTATAATGAAAGCTAATATGCAGACCTTTTTGTTCAAACTCCTGTGTTGCCTTACTGTCGCTTATCCTGAATTTCATACAGCTTTGTGCCATGATGATCCAGCATGATAAAAAAAACAGCAAGCTCCATTTCAGTCTTTTTTTTATTTTGTTGGTCATAACAGCCATATTAGAATTTATCCAGGTTTTTCATAACAGCGCTGTTCTCTTTGAACATCTGCATCCCCTCTTTTACCGTTAAATACCGGTGGCCACGCTGGTGGTTCTTCATGCTGATGGCACAAAGCAGTTTAAAATGGCGGGCAATCTCTTTCCAGGCAAAAAAGATAGAATGCCGGGGGTCGTAAATATGGGTGGGTTCGCTGCCGGCACCATTTAGCTCAACGATTGAAAAATTCTTTCCGGCTTTCAGGTCTTCTTCATTGCTATACATGATATCGAGCCTGCCAAAATAGAAGCCGGGTATCTGTTTAAAAACAGCATCGAAGTTTTTTGTGAAAGCGGCATCAGCCCAATGACTTACATCAATGAATTTGGCCCCCCGTGCATGGTTTCCGTAAGGCACTAAATTCTTTACAACACCCTTTTCAAGCACTTCATTCAGCCCTTCTCCATATATTTTCTGTAAGGCGGCAAGCTGCAGATGATAGCGTGGATCTTTTTCAACCAATTGGGTTAAAGTAGCTCTGCCGTCTCCGGTAACGATCAGGAATTCTTTGGCTACAATACCGCTGATAAAGCCATCCGGCTCATCAGGCATGCGGCAGTAAAATATGCCTACCTCTTCCGGGTAAGGAATAAACTCCTGCACCAGGAAATCCATTTTTATTCTTCCGGCATAACCCGCAATATCTTCCAGCGCATAGATCTTTTCTACTCCCCTGCCTTTTCCGCCAATATCGGGCTTGGCAATGCAGGGAAATGATATACCTGCATCGGCAACAGTCTTCAGTATGTCAGCTGCAGGGGTACCCAGTTTAAAGAACAATGTTGTGGGTATGAATGGTGCCGGGATAATATCGTAGATCTCTTTTTTAGACTCTGCCAGGAAGCCGGCATTTTTAATGGTTGGATTAGCGGCATTGAAGAAGAAAAAAGACCTGGCCTTAGCTGAATAATAAAACCACACAAAATACATCGGAAAATATACCACATCAAAAGGCCAGTATTCCCAGTGTGTAAGTTTATGAATGAACAGTTTGATTTTTTTCACTTAAAGAGGTATTGCAGTTTGGTTTACAGGAAGTATCTCGGTATACTGTTTTTGAAGTAAGAGGTCTGCATGCAAAAAATTTACCGTATCATTTTTAACTACAGCCTGGGTAATGCTGAAAGTTTTCATACCCGTTGGCCGGTCAATGATGAAGCCGTTTTCGGAATCGCCGTTATTGCTGGCATGAAAA
>JBJTMN010000389.1:0-2793 GCA_046070545.1 Ferruginibacter sp. | reverse complement strand
GCCGCCGGCTGCATTACGCAATACCCTTAATTTAACCCAGGGCCTGGCAGCAATACCACCACCGGTACCGCGGTTTAAAATAACCACTTTGTTATCTGCATCCACGGCAGAAATAGCAGGGATAACGGTTTTGGTAAGATCACCTGCAATATTGTCGAAATAAGCAAGGTCGGGCGGCAACGGGTTAAACTGGCTGGTGGTTAAGGTTAATCCAATGGTATCAGCTGCAGTTACATCGGCCAGGTTGTTGGCTGCAAGTACTTTGGCGCCGGCAACAGTGCTATTGTTCAATACCACCCTGAAATCGCTGCCGCAATAAAACCCCAGGTCCCAGGCAGCACGTAAAACAGGGGTTTGTTTTACGGCCGAAAGATCCAGGTAAACGGCATTGGCCGCATTGGCACCCGATTCAGTACCGGCTATACCATTCAGTTGTATCTCGGCACCGGTAGAAGGGGGCACATTAAAAACCGGGTCAACATCTTTTTTGCAAGCGCTGAAAACAAGCAGCACCGCAGCAGGTAAAATTATTTTTTGAAAACGTATCATGATTGAATCTTTTATAAGTAAGTGTTGATTTTATTTTTTGTTCCATTGAAAATTTAAGCCCGCAAAATAAGAACGGCCATAACCGATGGCAACATTATAACCGGCATTGTGCACGCTGGTTGATATAGCTGCATTGTTATTCACGTTGGTTACATCAAAAATGTTCTTTACACCGGCGGTAAACGACAGGTACTTATTGATACGGGTAGTGCCGGTAAAATCGGCCAGGTGATAGGCATCTGTTTCAGCAATGAGCAAGGCAGGCTGGTTGGCAGCATTTTTGCCGGTAACCAATTGTGGTTTTTTGCCGGTAAATTTATAAAAGAGGTTGAACCGGGTGTTAATGGCTTGTACATTATAACTGATAGAAGCATTCACTTCGGGGCTCCATAAAAAATCCTTATTGGTTTCATTGGTATAATCTTTTTCATCGTACAGCTTGCGGAAGACACCCACGTATGAGAAGCCCAGCGAGCTTTCCAGGTTCTTGTACGAATATTTATTCTCTAAAGTTCCGCCAACGGTTTTTGCTTTGTTCACATTGTAATATGTATACTGGTTGGAGGTGGGTGAAGACAAGGCAAAGTCAATCTGGTTATTGAATGCATTGTAAAAACCGGATAATGAAATACTATAGGTGCGGTTGTTTTTGGGTATGGCATTCCAGTTTAAGGATGCATTGAAACTGTTCGAATTTTCTGCTTTCAGGTTTGGATTACCCACAACATTATGGTTTGCATCTACAAAATAGAAATACAGTTCACGCAAAGCAGGTGAGCGGAAGCCGTAGGCATACGCAAACCGCAGGTCAAACTTTTTGCTGATAATGAATTTGGTATTGATAGAAGGGATCACAGGAGGTGCATTGTACACCGAGTTTTTTATAAAACGCAATCCCGGGCGGATATTGACCCTGGTGCCTAATTTTATTTCTGAAGAAACAAAGGCTGCATAGTCTGTGATAACCGGATCGTTTGCGATCCTTGGTCCGCTCGCTGCTTCGCGGTTTATATCAATACCGGGTTGTAAAGAAACCTTATTGCTCAGCTGGTACTGTACGGTTGTTCTGAAGACAAAACTGTTGAATTTGGAAATATCCTGCTCCCCCTCGCCGGTTGTGAGTTCATCAGTATTTTTTTCAAAATCGTGTCGGGTGGTGCGGGTGCTTCTGGTATAATCGGTATAGGCAACGGTAGCGGCAAGCTGCAGATTTTTACTGAAAGTATAGGCGCCCTGCAGCTGGTTGGTATACCTGTTGGTGCTGTAGCGCTGGTCAATGGCTTTATAGTTACCATAATTGATGGCTCCCTTGCTGAGTATATCTTCATGCAGGAGGTCGGTGCGGAAATAAATATTGAACGGCCCTTTATCATAACTGATCCTGGCACTACCCAGCCATTGCTCTTTGGGCAACCATTCTTTATCCCGGCCATATGCATCGCCGCCAAAACCATTCAGGTCGTTATGAGAACCGCCTGCAGTAAAACCCCAGTTGTTCTTTTTATAATCAACAGTAATGTTTTGCTGGTGTACACCCCTGTAATTAAAAGCATGATATTCTTTACCGGCAGTTTCTTCCTGCACTTTTGCAGTAAGCGTTAAACCGTTGTTCTTGTTCTTTTTGGTAATGATATTGATGACACCGGCCAATGCATCCGATCCATAGGAAACCGACATGGGCCCTTCAACAATCTCAATACGCTCAATACTGTTCACATCTATCTGGTTCAGGCTTTCACGGGTATCACCGCGGTCAACCATGGGTACGCCATCCAGTAAGATCTTTACATTGCGGCCGCTCATGCCCATCAGTTGCACATCGGTAGTGCCTAATGTATTGTCGGCAGCAAAACGAAAACCAACCTGGGTGTTAAGTACCTGCTGCACATTGCTGGCACCACTTTGTTTAATACGTTCATTATTGATCACCCGCACCTGGTAAACAGATTTTTTTAGTGTTTGCGGTTTGTACTGGCCGGTTACTACTACTTCTTCCAGGTTTTTATGGAAAAGTGTGTCCTGTTGGGCAAAAGCGATTTCGGTGTTTAGCACTGTGGCAAAAACCAAGGCAGTTTGTAGGATTTTATTCATGTAAAAAATTTATGAATCTAAAAAATTGACCTTTTATTTAAAGACCTTTTCGTTTGAAAGCACAAAGTTGATTACACGCAGTTTTAGAATTATCATGATTTTGTCATGATGTTAAATAACTGTTGTAAATCATATTCTTTTACGAAATCATGA
>JBJTMN010000388.1:0-4654 GCA_046070545.1 Ferruginibacter sp. | reverse complement strand
ACCATGGTATTTGCCTGCGATGACGCTAAATTATAACATTCGTAGCTATCCGGGAAATGTTGCAATATACAATCTACAGCACGGCTCAGGTTTTGCAGGTTTACAAAGTTACGCATTTGCAGGCCCGAAGACATGATCGTGATCGTTCCTTTTTCAACAGCTTCCTTGCAAAAGCAGCCCGGCACCAGGCTCCAGCGGTTAAAAGCATTGGTCAAGATACGTCCGTACACATTACTGGGGCGAACGGAAACCGTTTTCAGCTTACCCTGCCTGGCATATAACTCAGCATACATTTCGGCAAACAAATGATTTAAACCATAATCGTTCTGGTAATGTAAAGGCGATTTTTCGTCAATAGCCCCTTTCAGTTCCGTTCCATAAACCTGCAGCGTTGAAAACACCATTACTTTGCCAATTTTATTCTTAATGGCAAAGTCCAGTATGTTTTTTGTGCCCGTTGCAGAAAGTTCAATACCCTTTGATGTATCTTTTGAAATGATGTCATTGGCGGTTGCAGTGTGTATGATCACATCAGCTTCAACATCGCTTGTGGCAAGCGCTTCTTTATCCAGCACGTCCAGGTCAATGAAAACTGCTTTTGAAAGCAAGGCCTTTGTGGAATCATCGAAACGACGTGAACTTGCAATTACGGTTTCTCCCTTTTGTAAAAAATAAGCGGCCAGGTAACTTCCAATGAATCCATTTGCGCCGGTTATAAGTATTTTCATCTTTTTCAATTATTATTTTACGATCAAGCCCTGCCCGGTTGGTAAGGTCAATATTTTTATCCCCTTTTCAGCAGCCCAGGCGTTGTGTGCTTTGTATTGCAGGTCGCAGGTAACATACGCATAATCATCCAGCACAATAATACCGCCTTTAGACAGTTTGTCCCAAAAATAATTCAATGTTGCTATTTCGGGTACCACACTGTTCATATCAACAGACAAAAATGCAATGCGGCTGCTGGTAACCTTTTCCAGGGTATCGGGTACCATGCCTTTTATTATTTTCACAAACTTATAGGGCGCAAAGGTTTCAACCACCTGGTCGTAACAACCTTTATAGGTATCGGCAAGCTGTTCTTTTTTTCCTGCGGCTTTCTCTTCATCCGTAAATAATTTTTCGGCAAGCCCTTCAAAAGTATCCAGCAGGTAAAAATCTTTGCCTGCAGCTGCCAGGTCTGCATATTCAATGATTGCCCTGGCAAAGCCTCCTTTGTTGGTACCGCATTCCACAAAATCGCCTTCAACCTGCATGCATTGGTTTGCAGCCCACAAAATGGTATGAACACGCCAGTGTACATTGGCCCATGACCCGGTTCCGGAGCCTGCTTTCTCTGCCCGCATAAAATCAGGATCACTCATAAAACCATTGTTATGCACGGTAGTAAGTCCATCCTGGTCATATGTTGGTTTATGCCTGCCTGCACCCAATATCTTTCTGCTTATAATCTGTTTGATATCCATAAAGGGTTTTTTAACAAGTGCGTAATACAGTATCTTGTCTTTATTAAAGACCAATCCAGCCGAATTGGTAATAAAGAGCATGATCTTTTGCAAAAATGAAAGATGTTTAAAGCGGAAATGGTAATAGGCATAACGCAAAACATATCCCTCTGTATAAAAATATTTTGACCGGATGTTGAATGCTTTTTTTATGCGCTCGTTGGTAGTTGAACTGCCTCCCCTGAAATAATAAAAATTTGTTTTTCCGGGGATATACAAAAAACGGCCTTTGGTGATAGTTTCCAGCAGGAACATATGATCTCCTCCCCAGTTGTTATGAAACTGTATATCTTTTACTGCGCTGGTCCGGTAAAGTCCGCAAAAGAAATATTTGGTTTCGCCATTGGCCCTTGTCCAGTGAAAAAGCCTGCTGTACAGGTTTTGTTGCATAAAGCCCCTGTCAAGTTTGCTTTCCTTTTGTTCCCCGGCCAGGTTTACGATCTTTATATCACCGCTGCAAAGCACCACATCTTTATGTGCTTCCATACCCTTTACACAAACTTCAATATAATCAGCATCCCAAAAATCATCATCGGCGGCCCACATGAAATACTGACCCGATGCCTGGTCAAGCAGGAATTGAAAATTGGGAACGATGCTGATATTTTTTTCCTGTACGAAGAATTTTATACGGCTGTCGGCTGCAGCATATTTTTGAAGCAGTGGAAGCACATTTGCATCTGTAGAACAATTATCCGAAACAATGATCTCGAGGTTGGCATAGGTTTGCTGCATGATGCAGGTAAGGGTTCGCTCCAGACCGGCAACCCGGTTATAGGTAGGAATACCCACAGTTACTAATGGATCATTTGTTTGCATCATGCAGGAATAACGCCTGTAAAAGAAGAGTCAACCGGCGGAATGGCAAGGTCTTTATCAGATACCAGGCTAACCGGCAGCGGCCATTTAATATTTACTGCAGGGTCATCATACTTCACCCCGCCTTCACTTTCCTTATTATAAAAAGCCGATACCATATAGGTTATCTCAGAATAGTCGGTCAATGACTGAAAGCCATGTGCAAATCCCTGGGGTACATACATCATGCGTTTGTTTTCAGCACTTAATTCGGCACCAAACCATTGCAAAAATGTAGGAGAACCTTGACGTACATCGATGATCACATCAAATATGGATCCCTGCACACATTTTACAAGTTTTACTTCGCAATGCGGTGCATGTTGAAAATGCATACCTCTTATCACACCTTTGCCGTGTGTACCTGAATGATTTGCCTGAACAAAATGCTGCACCAGGTTATGGGCTGCAAATTCCTTTTCGCAAAAAGTACGTGTAAAAAAACCACGGCTGTCCTGGAAAGGCTGCACATCAATGGTAAAGGCACCGGAAAGTTCTAAAGGATTAAAGATCATGTTGTATTTTTTTATTTTCTTTCGCCGATCTTTTTCAATGGATTACCGGCATAAATTCCATAAGCTTCTACTTCTTTGTTTACAAAACTGCAGGCACCGATGATGGCCCCTTTACGTAATATGGCTCCATCAGAGATCACCGTATTGGCACCGATCCATACATCATCTTCAATAATGATACCGCCACGTGATGGTTTAAAGCGCTGGTCGTACACGGTTTTATCCTTTGATCCAAATTCGTGGTTGGATGCAGACAGTGTGCAATTGGCTGCAATTAAAACCCAGTTGCCCATCACAATTCCATGCCCGCTGTAGATAACGGTTCCCGAATTGATATAACAATTATCGCCAATGATGATATCGCCCAGCCCACCCGAAAATTTCATCTTCACAAAAGAATCTACCATACAAAACTCTCCGATGGCAAGCCTGGATCCTTTAGAAGAAAGCTCCAGGTCGCACAGGGGTGAAATTTTAGCAGTTTTGGCAATTACATGCATGCGTATAGTAGTTAACGTAACCTAATTTAAAAATAAGCTTTCGTTTACGATCTTATTTTCTATGAGCCGTTGAATGGTTTTTAAACGAATCAATGGTGATTGCCTGAAATTGGCATCAGCAAACTGTATGGCTTCAAGCCCGTTCTTCAGATCTTCTACAGCATCCTGTAAGCTAACCTGTGGCTGATGCTGAGGTGCCAGTTGCTCATAGAGGTCAAAACTTACCTTGTACGAACGTTTATCAGGTGCTGCATTGGTGTTGATACTTACTTCAACATCAGAAAATAATTGTTGTACGGCCGCTGCCAGTTCCTTTACCTGGTAATTCCATCGGTTGCTGCCGGTATTGATGATGAGGAAATTTCCTCCTTCAGTTCTTTGTATAGCCCAGTCCATTGCCCTTGCCATATCCTTCACATGGATCAAAGGCCTCCAGGGAGTACCATCACTTAAGATGGTTATTTTTTTATCTGCAATGGCGCTTGCCACAAAATCATTCAATACCAGGTCCAGCCTTAACCTGTCGCTGTAACCGCATGCCGTTGCAAAACGCAGACAGGTTACCTGAAAGTTTTCATCTGCCAGTGGCTGTAAACCCTGTTCAGCAAAAACCTTTGAGCGGGCATAAGCCGTTAGTGGATTCACTTCCGAACTTTCGGTACGTGGTGCAGTATCGGCAAAGCCATACACGCTGCAACTGCTTGTAAAAACAAAATGCTGCACACCCTGCTGCTTTGCTTTTTGTGCAATATCAATAGCTGCATTAAAATTGATATCAAGCGTTGGTTGCTCAAAGGCATTGCCCATAGGGTCGTTGCTGATGGCTGCCAGGTAAATAACGGCATCAAATCCTTCCAGGATCCCGGCATCAAAATTTCGTACGTCACCAAAATATTGTTTATCCAGCAGGGTATCTCCCACCACGCCGTTAGCCGTGTAGTTCTGTATAAAATAACCAATATCGTATCCTGTAATAAAACAGCCGGGATGTGTTTTCCTGAAATGTTTTACAACCATGGGGCCAATATAACCGAGGTTGCCAATTATTAATATCTTCATGCTGTTCTTATTTCCAGATTTTCCAGGGAGCGGTATTGCTTTCCCATAATTCGTTCAGTTCAATCTTATCTCGCAGGGCATCCATGCATTTCCAGAATCCCCCATGCTTGTATGCCATCAACTGGTTATCGGCCGTGATCTTTTCCAGCGGCTCATCTTCCCACATGATATTATTCATATCCTTATCAAGGTAATTGAACACTTCAGGTTTTAAAAC
>JBJTMN010000387.1:0-6549 GCA_046070545.1 Ferruginibacter sp. | reverse complement strand
GCAGGTGCAGGCTGACAGCTTTTATAATTAAGAAGCAGTTAATGCTTCCAATGCTTTTTCGATCATTTTTTTTACGGCAGCTTCGCTGTCTTTTGAAAATTCTTTTATCACCCGGTTGGCGATGATCACATTAATGCTCAGGCACTCATGCCCCATCAGTTTGCCCAAACCGTAAATGGCCGATGTTTCCATTTCAAAGTTAGTGATTCGGTGATTATTATGGCTGAAATGCGTGAGCTTATCAACAAGTCCCGGGCTGCTTAAAGCCAAACGCAATACCCTGCCCTGCGGACCAAAAAAGCCCGGGCAGGTAACTGTAATACCTTTATGAAAACCATGGTTGAATTTCTGCAACAATGGTTCGCTGCTGCTGAACGCATATGGATTGGTGATTGCTGTATCCAAACCTGTCTGGGCAATAAAGGCATTCACCATTTCTTTATCTGCAGTCGTTTTTTCGTAATTATAAAAATTCAGCAGGTTATCTAACCCCAGGCCATGTGAAGAAGCCACATAACTATCAACCGGAATATCGGCCTGTAAAGAACCCGATGTGCCAAAGCGGACAATTTTGAGTTTGGTAAGTTCACTTTTTATCTGCCTGGTTTCAAAATCAATATTGGCCAATGCATCGAGTTCGTTAAAAACAATATCAATATTATCAGGACCAATACCGGTGGAAATTACTGATATATGTTTATTACCTATGTAACCGGTGTGGGTGATAAATTCACGATGTTGTAATTGATGTTCGATCTTATCAAAATGGGCACTTACTTTTTTAACCCGTTCAGGATCTCCAACCACAATGATGGTATCAGCCAGTTCTTCGGACCTTACATCCAGATGATATATAGCACCACGATTATTGATGATCAGTTCAGATGCTGCGATTTGTTGCATAACTTTATCGTTAAAGCGATAAAGATACTACTAAATGTACTGATTTTACTTTTACACCTAGTCGCTGATGAAGAGCTTCCCGGTTGCTAAAGCCCTGTCATTGGCCCCCAGCATTTTATAAATGATAATGCCTGTAGGAAAATTTGAAATATCAATTTTTGTTGGAAGCGATTGGTAATTCCTGATGAGACGCCCTGTAATATCAAAGAACTGGATACGGTTATCTGCAGGAATGCCCTGCATCAGTACGTAGTTCAAAGTGCCGGCTTTACTTACCGGGTTGGGGTAAAAAACAATATTTTCTTTGCCGGAAGTTAAAATGGAAATAATATCTGTATAAACTATTTCGCCATTTTTGAGTTTTATTTTGCACCTGAAATAAGTAATACCTCTTGCCAGGTTATCGACAAACTGGCTATATAACGGATTATTGATCCCCACTTTTATACCTCCGTATGTTTGCTGTAATATTCCCTGCTGCGTTACCCTTTCAAAGAAAATACTGTCAACAAAAACCGGGGCACTTAACTGAAGGATAAGGTCGAGGTTATTGCCATCGAGCTGATTGTAGTATAAGGTTTTGTAAAAACAGGATACGCCCTGCAGTTGTATATTGGAGGCAATACTTCGTGATGCAGGAATATTATTACTTAAGACTGGTTCAACAGCATATACCAGGTAAGGATAGTCAGCCCGTTTAAATAACTTAAATGTATCGGAAACTGTAAGGATATGTTTTAGATAAGGGCTGTCTGTTAATGCAAATATTTTATAGCTGGTTGCATACAAGTGTTTATTCCAGGATAATTGAAAGGAATCAGCACAAAGAAAATCCACTTTGGTATCAATTACTTTGCTGAGCATAAAATTCCGGGAGAAAAAAGTTCCAAAAGAAGTTTCCATTTTTAACACAGCAGTTGATGTTGTGTCTTTTATCTGCCACTGAAACTGGTTGGTATAGATTTTATACGATTGCCTGATCTGTTGCCAGCTGTTACCATTATTGTAGCTGATAAATAAATTGCCTGTTTGATTGGTATCTGCAACAAATGTCCTCCACCTGATGTTAAGGGTTTCATTCTCGGCCCTGTTCACATCAGAAGTATGAACAGGATTGGTAAAAACAAAAGTATTAAGCGTATCAATATTATAAGCAATGTTAAAAGGCAATGATGGATTACTTACACTGGTTCCGGTAACTTTTACCAGGTAATTACCGGCATTGGGTAACTGAATACTTATTTGTTCACTCGTATTGAGTGAGTCTCTTTTTCTTACAGGAGGCTTTGCCAGTGAATCTATATTCGGAAAAGAACTCAGTACCCATGGCTTAAAAGTATTGCCACTTGCAATTTCCGTCAGCTCAATATCCAGGTCATTTATCAGGGCTTTATTATTGTTTACCTGCGCAACAGAATCTGTCCACGCCAGTGTTATTTTTAACTGAGCCGTGTTTGCAGGAACAGTAATATTTTTTGTCCAGGTTTGGTTTTGTGATAAGGAATTACCGTCATAATTTTTTTGTTGCAACGATTTTACGGCAGCATAACTGTTTATCAAACCATATCCTGTTTTATAATCAATACCTGTTTTATAAATGTCATCGGCAGTATTATAAAGTATTGCCTTCATGAGTGATGCGGAAGGAAGCGCCTGGCTGTTACTATCTGCATATAGCTGCTGCATTACAGCTATTGTGCCGCTTACAACGGCTGCAGCGTCAGATGTGCCATTTGGTCCTAGAGCAGTCAGCTGCGGAGTTAACCTGCCATCATAAGCTGGTCCCGAAGAGCTTTCTGCAGGTACGTTCCCTGCATTATCAATAGCAGCAACAGCAATGATGTTTTTTGCCATTTTAAAATTGGCGGTCAGGTTAGCGTAGTAGGTAAGCCCTGCGTATTTGCCTTCACCTGCTGCAAGCCTGCCACTGTTGCCGGCCGAAAAAACATGTATAAAGTTTTTGTTCTGCCAGGTATGCAGATCATAACTCACAGCCTCTGCGCCATAAAATTGCTGTACAACGGTCCCGTAAGAATGATTTTGTATGGTTACTTTATTGGTATTTAATATGCCTGCATCATCTGCAAAAAGATTGGAGAACGAACTTGAATAAAATTTACAGCCATTGGCAATTCCTCTACCATTATAAAAACTATTGCCAGCCCCGCCGATAATGGATGAAATAACGGTTGCGTGGTTGCTGACCGTAGCGGCAGCAAGAGAAGAGGGGACAATTCTTTTATACAGGTCAAGGTCCTGCTCTTCCATTTTTTGCTCTTTAACGCCTACGGTAATATTTTTTCCGTTTGCTGCAGGCAGCAAGTAGTCAAGCTGGCTGATCCCGTGAAAATCCCTGCTGTAACCGATTATGCCTATTTCTGTGTGTGGAGTGTAATACCTGTCAATAAATGTTACCTCCCGTAAATTGATGATGTTATTTTTTATGAAGGATGCTTTGCATTCAATTACAAGTGAATTGGATGCTTTGTTAACGCTGTTTATTGTCAGGTTGTTTGTTTGTGATTTTAGAGCGGCCTGTAATTCATCAATATTGATGCCGGCTATGATGAAATGCTGTTGTAAATCATTCGGTACACTTCTTATTTTATTTTGTAATCCGGCAGCATACTTCCATTCATTGTTGGCAGCAACGGGAAAAAGCTGTTTACTGATAAATTCAAATTCATCTTTAGTTCTGATGCTGATGACGGCTGTTTTTTCATCGAGCATTCTTACTATGTTTATCAGGCGGGGTATATTATCTTTCCAGGAAACGAGATAATAAGGTTTGTTTTGCTCGTAAAAACGATGTAATGAATCTGCATAAACAGCAAATGGATTCTCTTTAACCTCAACTGGTTTATTTTGAGAAAATGATCCCAGGTGGAAGAAAAGCAGCAGTGTGAAAATAATTATTTCTTTTCTATATCCCGAAACTAACTGGTATAACATCATTAACTGCCGCATAGATTAATTGGAAATGATAAAATTAAGAATAGTTGAATGTAAATCTGGAATTAAAAAATCCCTTTCCGGGTATGGAAAGGGATTTTTTAATAAAACAGTTACTATTAATAAACATAGTTTAGTGCGATTACATCATCACCATTGAACAACGGACTGCCATTGGTGCAGGCCATCATCCAGGAATTGTAGCTGCCGGAAACATTGGTGGGTGTTCCCGGGATCCACACGGCACCAATTGTACCAGCAGACTCACCGGCTCCAGGTCCGCAACTTGCTCTTTTTTTATAGTCAGTATGACGGAATCCGATACAATGCCCCATTTCATGCGCAATAACTTCATCCACTTTATCAACAGTGTTCAGGTATGTTGTTGCACAGCTGCTGTTGCTAAGTGTAAAGCCAGGTGAAGGGTTTCCGTTGGCATCTGGAAAACCGGATGCCTGTCCTAAGATACAGCCTCCACCAGAAGTGCCTAAATTGGCAGCACTGATCGTGATCTCGCCGCCCGAAGCAACCCTTTGAAAATTGATGGTGAGGCCAAAACTATTATACCTTGCAAGTGCATTATCTAATGCAGTTGAGTAATAGGCCGGAAAACCTGCGCCAAGAGAAACTGTGATGGTTCTTGTTCCGCCCCCTGTATTAACCACATTGAATGTTCTGTAATGTTCTTCATCGCCTACAATTACAAAATTTGATGGAGCTTTTCCAGCCATTTCTGACAATTGAGCTTTGGTTAAAATCACATCGCCTTCAATCAGGTAATTACCGTCAGCAGTTTTTTCAGCCCAGTTACTGTTAAATCCTGCAGATGCAACGAGCCCTTTTTCGGCCTGTGTCAGAGCATTTGGATTTACATCATCAACCGGAGCTTTTTTACAACTTGCAATTAAGCCGGTAAGCAGTATAGATAACCCGGCGGCATAAAGTGTTTTTTTCATTTTTCATTTTTTTGGTAATAAAATATTGTGATAAGCAATATAACAATTTATTTAATACTAGTAAACATAATTTAACGCAACACCATCAGAAGAACTGAATGCAGGATTATTATTAGTACAAGCCATCATCCAGGAATTATATGTGCCTGTAACAGTACCTGGTGTGCCAGGGATCTGGATTGCTCCAACTCCTGCACTTCCTTCATTTGAATTTTGTCCGCAGCTGGAACGGTTCATGTAATCTGTATGACGGAAACCAATGCAGTGGCCAATTTCATGAGCCATTACTTCATCAGCTTTGTTGGCAGTATTTAAATAGGTAGTGGCGCAGCTGCTTGTGCTAAGAGTAAAACCACCACTGGGATTACCACTAGAGGTAGGGAAACCTGATGCCTGGCCTAAAATGCAACCGCCTCCCGATGTTCCTAAGTTAGCACCTGATATCACAATATCACCGCCGGTAGTAACACGTTGAAACCTGATCCTTAAATTAAGGTTATTATATCTTGCTAATGCCTGGTCTAAACCGGTTGAATAATAACTTGGGAAACCAGAACCCAATCTTACTGTAATGGTTCTTTGTCCGGTAGCCGGCAGGCTTACTACATTGGTAGTGCGGAAATGTTCTTCATTAGCCACAATTAATTCATGGGGAGTTACACCTACGAGTTCCTGTAATTGTGCAGTACTTAAAAGGATATCACCTTCGATAAGATAGCTGCCTTCAGCAGTCTTCTCAGCCCAATTGGCATTAAAGCCTGCAGATGCGATCAGGTTTTTTTCACTTTGGGTCAGGGCATTTGCATTTACATCATCTGCAGGAGCTTTTTTACAGCTGATGACCGAGCCTGCCAGCAATAAAGCGAGGCTGGCGGAATAAAAGATTTGTTTCATAGTTTAATTTTTTGGTGAAGTAAAGTTGTTTGCAAAATCTAATATAAATATCTTTTTTTATGCTCTGGCACAAATGTGTGAAAAAACATATCCACAGTATTTTTACTAAGTAAAATAGATGTAGTTATTTGTTTAAGTAATTTGTCACTTAACTGTTACATGGTAAAACGAAAACAATAAGCAAAAAAAAACATTAAAAAAGCAGGATCAATTTTCATCAATCCTGCTTTTCAAATGTATCAGTGAACTTTTATTTTATTCCATACTTCTTCTCATACTTTTCTGCCAGTTGTTTTTGTTTATTATTCAGGTCTATCTGGCGGCCCTGAATAAAAGCCTGCGTAATAATATTGGTACGCATATCCAGTATATCACCTTCGCTTACTACCATGTTGGCATCTTTACCGGTTTCAATGCTGCCGGTTTTGTCGGCAATGCCTAAAATATTTGCAGCATTTAAAGTAATAGCGCTTAAGGCTTCCTCTTTGCTTAAGCCATATGCTGCTGCGGTACCTGCATTAAAAGCAAGGTTGCGGTAACGGCTGCTGCCATCATCATCATTAATGGTAAATAAAACACCCGCTTTTTGTAACATAGCAGGTGTTTTAAATGGCTGGTCCACATCATCATCATCCAATGTAGGCAACATGTGCGTCTGGTCTAAAATAACCGATACATTGTTTTGCTTTAACAGGTCGGCAATCTGCCAGCTGTCGCCGCCGCCAACAATCACTACATCAAAGCCAAACTCTTTTACAAAATCAAGCGTCACCAGCATTTGCTTTACGGTGCTTGCATGTACATACAGTTTCTGGCTTTTATTAAAAAGACCTTTTACTGCATT
>JBJTMN010000386.1:0-4132 GCA_046070545.1 Ferruginibacter sp. | reverse complement strand
TGCATGAACTTATATCATAATTCATGTATCTTCCCTTTCAAACTAACATACTTATGCGTAAATTATTATTGTCCTGCCTGGCGGTCATGGCATTTTATTGTGCCTCATCCCAAACTCTCAATGTTGACAGTTTGCGTAATGCAAAAAAAGACAGCACCCTGCGTGCCCTGATACATGCAGATTCGGTAAAAGTAGAAAAGGAATATGCCGAAAAAGAAAAGTCAGACAAACTGGAAGCCAGGCTGATATACCCGCTTTTAAAAGGCGGCCCCGGAAGCGGTGTAATACCGGTTAAGGATCCGGTTGAAATTCCTGACCCCAATATTGATTACAAGATCATGTTTGAACTAACAGGGAATAACCCGGATTCTGTAATAAAGGAAATCAACTACGGACTTGATGAAATAGCCAGACAACTCAACCTGCATGTTGCTTCAGGGGTTCCGGCCAAAAGATTATTCCCGGTGATTGTAGTACATGCAGGCGGTATCAATGCTTTTAAAAACAATGAAGCTTTTCAGAAAAAATACAAGATCGATAATCCCAATATTAAATTAATAAATGATCTTAAAAAACTGGGGGCTAAGTTTATTGTATGCGGACAGGCAATGACCTGGCTGGAAATAAAACCCGAAGAATTACTGCCCGATATCAGGCTTTCGATAACAGCACAAACAGCACTTACCCATTACCAGTTAAAAGGGTATGTATTGAGACAGGTAAATTAAAGTAATTGCAGGAAGGCAGGTACTTACATAATTATTTTTAAAAACAGCATCAGGAATTATTTTTTTGATGCTTTTTTTTTACCCTTTACTATTATAGCCAGACAGCAAATCCTTAACTTCTACTGCTTTACCATATACGTAGTTGCAACCACCCCGGCAGGACTGCAATTATTTCCCAAAGAATCACAGCTGTGCTTTTTTACCCTTACCACGCTGCCGGCCAAAACTACCGCCTGGTCAATACCATCCGGCCAGCGTGGAACCAGGTAGCCCTGGTAATTGTATTGCCAGCCGGCTGTACCTAAAGTGGAGTCGCCAAACCCTTCTATAAAATAACAGAGCGTAGTATCGTTATAATAGCACCTGCCCCTTAAATTCAAACCGTTGAATATAGTGCCTGCAGAATCCATCGCCCACAGGATCTGGCCTTTTAAAGAATCAGTTCCAAAGGAACCCAGGCTAATGGTGGCAGCTGCAAATTCAAGGCTGTCGAAATCGGCATTTACATTACTGTTATTTAACAGGCTTCTGTAGGTCCATTTCCCGTTAAATACTTTTCCATCCGGTACCGGCTTTTCCTGGTGCCGGTTATTACACGCAAACAGCAATAGGGTAATTGCTGCAATAGCAGTTAATATGATCTTCATAAAATTATTTAGTTTTTGTGAAAGCTATTCGTTTAAAAGTTGCATAACGGCTTCGTTCATATGTGCAGTATACCCGGCTTCCATAGCTGTAACTGCTTTGGTTATTTCAGGAGGTGCCTGTGAAGGATCGCCTGACTGGTTAGGTGGCCCGGGAGCATACTGGATAAAAAGCTGTGCCATTTGTGATATATCATTTCCTTCAATGCGTTTCACCAGTTCCAATGCAAGGTCAATTGACGAAGAAATACCTCCGCCACTGAATCTTTTTTGTTTGACATCTATTAAATATCGCGGGTAATGATGCTGGTCAACGGTAATGCCGTATTTGTCTTTCAGCAATGCAAGATTCTGCAACTGGCTCCAGTAAGTAGTGGCATGGCAATGGGTTAGTCCACCCGCTGCAGCTAAAATAAAAGCCCCGGTGCAAACCGATCCCGTCCACACAGCCCTGGTACTTGCTTCTGATATAAACTGGCGGTAACGCAGGTCAAACATGGATGCTGAAACTCCTTTATAGTTACCACCCGGAATAAAGAGTATCTCAATTGTTTCCGGTGCATCATCAAAGGTTCCGGTAGGCAATACCTTCATATTTTCTGAAGTAGTGATGGGATCCATGGTAGGTGCCAGCCAGTGTAATACATAATTGGGCACATTGTTAAATATCTCGGATGCTCCTGTAAAATCAACCAGGGTAACAGTATCAAATAAAACGAACACTACATTTTTTTTGATATCATCATTAGTCTTTAAAGCGTGTCTGGGTATCATAAAAAATATTTTAATGAATAAAAATTCCCCCGGCAATTACCAGGGGAATTTGCAGATATCTATTTTTTAGGGTTCCAGTAAGGCAGACTATCGCTTATCAGCGCTGTTTGAATGGACCAGGCAAAATCAAGCGATACCTGGTTTTTAAAATATGGTGCAGCCAGGCTGATGGTTTGATCGGTAGTATAAATACCCGAAGGTGCCGGAATGGCCAGCGCATGGCAGCTCATACAGTTAGACTGTGTGCCGTACTGGTATGATGCGTTGTACGTATTTGGATAAGTAAATACAGCGGGGCCAAAACCTCCTTCCAGGTAAGGATTATAACCAAACATAGGCCCTTTGGCAACAGGATTTGCTGCATTGGCCGGTGTCAGCATTACATAAGCAGCCACACAGGCATAGTTGGCTGCAGCTCCTTTTATCTGTGAAGGCCTCAGGCTGGCAGCCAGTGCAGAACTGGGAGAACCCGGGTTATTCTTGTTGGGTGTCCAGTAATAGCTCTGCCAGGTCCAGTTGCTGATCTCCTTGCTGGTAACATGCATGGCTACCAGTAAAGCAATCTGGCCTTTTTTGGCTACACCATATCCATTGGCGCCGTTATTCATACCCTGTACACTGTCCTGCCGGTTCATCTCTTTAGCCATCTGTGCATCGATGGTCAAATAAATAAAATCGCTCAGGTTAACGGTAGCTGCTGCAATCTTTGCAGGATCTTTTTCTGTACTGTCAACAGGCACCGCTACTTTTCCTGCCGGCTGTTTGTTCTTACGGTCAACAAAAACATAATTGTTGGCTGATCCAAAGAAGTTTGCATTGGCAGGCTCGGGTGCTGTCAGCCATACCGGCAGCCTGAACAATACAGCGGTATCATCAAACACCATGTAACTGGGTTTAATGGTGATCGATTTATTGGGAAAGGAAGGAATGGCTCCAAATCCTCCGGCGTTGTAATATTTATTGATCACCGACTGTTTGAAAATCTGTTTCTCTGTTGCAAAGCAGGAAGCATCCGGGCTATAGGAAACCGTCACCCAGAAGTTGGCAAAGTTCTCCGAACTGGGTTGCTTAACAGCAGCAAGACCGGCTTTTTGTGCACTGAACCTGGCTGCATGTTCAAACTGTTTGGGCCTGCTTAGCGGTGCACGGCCATTGCGTTTAAAAGCGGTACCGGCACAGCCGCCCTGCATATTGTTGTCGATCACCAGCTGCCTTACTTCATTTAAGCCCAGCCAGGTTTCATATACCAGCAGATCATCACCTGCATATTTTTGCCCCGAGGATGCTGTTAAACCAGCCCAGATACCCCAGGCATGTTTGTAAATGCTGGCAGAGTCGTAACTGTTGGCAAAGGCCGTATTATTGGTCCAGCCAAGAATTACAGAGGAGTCTTCAGGAAAATTAAATCCGGGTACAATATTGGTTGGCAAAGGTACCGGTGTAATGGTTGCCACAGTGGTATCACTGGCGGCAGACTCATCCTTTTTTCCGCTGTCGTTGCATTGTATCAATGCAAATGCAAGGATGATGAAGCCTGATAAAATAAGAAGGGGTGTTTTTTTCATGATGAGGTTGTTTTGGTTAAAAGTTGATGAAGTATATCTGTATTTTGATCATTCAAAGGCCTGTCTGCTTTATCTGCACCCCTGCCCTGCATGTTCACGGTTTACTTGGTTAGTGGCTGTTTAATTTTAAAAAAGCATATAAGGAGACTGCTTTTATCATGATCCCAAAATACAAACAATGACCATGGATTTTTACAGGTGAAAATACCTGATTACAAAAACAGGCATAATTACTCACATGCCGGTATCAAAGACAAGGAGTAAAGAAAATCAGTGCCAGGCTTTCTTTAATTGATGGGGAATTTTTAAATCAGGATGATTCAGGCCTAAGACAGGTAGCGCTTACATGCTTTCCAGTAGGCAGAGAATGAAGGATAAAAACCCGTTACCTCCGGGAACATCCAGTCGCGGTTGTCACGCA
>JBJTMN010000385.1:0-2644 GCA_046070545.1 Ferruginibacter sp. | reverse complement strand
TGGAAGCACCAGTTTAAAATCAGTGACCGACGGTGGTGGATTCGGAGCTTCTATGCTGATAACAGATAATAACATACCCCGTATTTATTTTGAAGCAGCCGGGGAACCTGTTGATAAAAAACTGATGGATCTTACCTACTTTGGCCAGAGTTTAAGAATCGGCGCTCTCAACGACGCAGGCAGCGCATTTCTTAAATCAGACATCCTGGTAATAAACCGTGCTGGTAATGTAGGCATAGGCGTGTCTGCCCCTGCAGTGGCACTGGATGTAGCC
Organism: Ferruginibacter sp.; assembly: GCA_046070545.1. Lineage (GTDB taxonomy): Bacteria > Bacteroidota > Bacteroidia > Chitinophagales > Chitinophagaceae > Ferruginibacter. The sequence continues at coordinate 2,370 of JBJTMN010000385.1, read as the reverse complement.
GGAAGTGCTACCGTTGGTTCAGGCAATACCAACACTGGTACAAAAACCATTGCTGCGGGTAATGGCAATAACCTGAGTGGAAATAATTCAATAGTTACCGGAGAAAGCAATACAGTTACAGCTATCAGGTCCATGGTTTCGGGCGGGGCTAACACGGTTGGCGGGGAAAATAATATTGTAAGCGGCTTGTTTAACAGCATTACAGGAGCATTCGGCCATTCTATTATAGTTGGTTACCAGGATACAGTAAGCAATTCTTCCTCAGCAGCTTTTGGTTATTTGAATAAAGTAAACGGGTTCACCGGGTTTGCTGCCGGTGACCGTAATTTTGTATCGGCCCAGAATGGTACCGCATTTGGTTATCAGAATGCAACATCAGGTACCAGTGCTTTCGTTACTGGTGTACTGGATACGGCAGCCGGCAATACCTCAGCCGCATTTGGTACCGGTAATATGGCAGCATCTTACAACGAATTTGTACTGGGTATGTATGGCAGCAATTATACACCGGTTTCTGCATCTTCATATAATGTTGCCGACCGCTTATTTAATATTGGTAACGGAACCTCATCAGTTGCACGTGCTGATGCATTTACTATTTTAAAAGGAGGCAATGTGGGAATTGGAACAGCCAGTCCAACAGCTTTGCTGGATGTAAATAGCAATACCATCAGGCTTAGATCTGCGAAAACGCCTTCCTCTTCTTCCGACACCGGCAATACCGGTGATATTGCCTGGGACAGTAATTATATTTATGTATGTGTTGCAACCAACACCTGGAAAAGAGTTGCTATTGCAAGCTGGTAGTTTGCCAAGCTCACCTGGTGCAATTTTATCTGGCAAGTGTTCCCAACAAAATGATCAATCTCAACAGTAATCTTTATGGGAACACTTGCCGGTAAGGGCCCGGCAAACAGTCATAGCTCAGCATTCAATGGTTGTTCCTTACTTTTGATATAAGCAATCACCTGAAAACATCTTTCTGTGGGATTTGAAAATATTTTATTCCTGTTAATCATGGCCTGTGCAGCATTATTGCTTATTGGTTTTATTTCGCCCAAAATAAGTTTGTTCTGGTATCCGCATGAGCGAACCAGGAAAAAGTCTGCACAGGTTTATGGTCTCTTTCTGATAACCTTTATCATCATACTCGGCCTCAGTCTTACTGCTTAGTTTGCCAATTACCTATGCTGCATAGAAATTTCCTATGCACAAACAATTCAACTGCTGTTAAACTTTCACAACCGCTCTACCCCTGCCGGCAAAATCATTAAACCCGGCATTATATAACTTGTGGCACGATTTATGTTTTTGCTCCGCAGATGCGAACCAAATAATAACCTCTGAAACCATCATTTAATTTAAAACACATACTACATTATGAGAACCCGGTTACTGAACAAAAAGATATTGTTTTTATTAGCTGCCACCAGTATCCTGCTTTCAACTATTTCCTGTAAAAAAATTCAGGATCTGTTAACCTTTACCATTAACGTTGAAAACAATTTTACAGTTGGCGCATCGGGCCCCATCAATATACCTGTGGAGATATTAACACCCCAGGTTACCACCAATTCAAACCAGCAGTTTCAGAATAACAATTCAAATGTTAACAAGGTAAAAGACATCAAACTTGAAAAAGTTGATCTGCAGATCGTTAGCCCCGCTGGCAAAACATTTTCCTTTTTACAATCGGTACACATTTATATTTCTACCGATGGCAATGATGAAATTGAACTGGCATACCTGGATAATATTTCATCAACGGCAACTGCCATTTCACTCATTCCCACTTCTGCAAGCCTGGATAAATATGTAAAAGCATCCAGCTATAATTTACGCACCAAAATAGTGACCAAACAGGCGCTTACGCAAAATGTAGAGATAAAGAATCTTTGCCGGTTTAAGGTTACGGCAAACTTATGAAAGCACGTATAACATAAACAGGCTGCAGCAGATTCATCATCAGCGGATAATTACCTTCAACCCTGCTGATGTCTCCTATCTGGCAGCAGTCGTAGTTGGTGCCCAATGCCGGCCCTTCTGCCGCAAGTTTTTTTTGGTTCAAATGTTCCCGGTACAACCCTAAACTCAAAAGTATCTTACGGGATCACTTGGACCGTTCTAAATCCCCCGGTTTGCAACCGGGTTTAGCAAACGAAATCTTTCTATATTTACGAAAACTTAATCAGTACGCCATGTCTTCAAAGTATAAAGTTGGCGACCTCAAGTTTTACGTTACCCAACCCAAAATTTTACCTTACTCACCAACCTTTCATTTTTTTATATAAATTACCGATTATTGCCTAACCAAAACACATACTGATTTCATGAGAAAATTGTTGATCTGTTTGCTGACCCTGAAGCTGA
>JBJTMN010000384.1:0-3746 GCA_046070545.1 Ferruginibacter sp. | reverse complement strand
CTTATATCCGGACTTTTTTCATCAACCTTGCGTTTTTTCATTTGCAGGCGAACGAGTTCGCCGGTCATGTTTACCATGCCCACATCAAAACCACTCACACCTTCTACGGCTATCATATCGCCTTTTTCGTACTGATGTAAGGTTGTATTTCTGTAAAAGTCTTTACGGCTTCCATTATTAAAGCTTACTTCAATAATCCGGCATCCGCTCTCCGGATCGCTGAAGGGTAAATTGGCCAGCCAGTCATGTACATTCATACGGTTGCAGCCACCACTTGAGCAACTGCCGTGGCTCTGGCATCCGCCTGGCGCTCCGTCTTTTGAGGTTCCGCAACCTCCGCTTCCACATCCCATATCCTGGTTATTAAAAATTAGTAATTAAATAAAGGGAGAGATCTTTATGAGCCGGGCGGCAGAATTACTGTGATGCTTCAGTGGCGTCGCACTCTTGTACTTTATGTCTTTGTTCTGCTGGCAAAGTTTCATACTGAGCGAAGTCGAAGTATGGTTTGCCGTACAAGTGAGTGATACAACGTTGTTGAATATTGTTGAAAAAGCCGGTATCAAAATATATAATACACTAATATCTCAACTCAAATCAGTAATTCCTGTTCCCTGCTGCTCTCTGCCTCAGTTCACCAAAATTAACGATTTGTTGTTAATAATGTGATATAACCTGATGGAAAGGGCATGAAACAGCATTTTTGCGTTGGCATTACGCTCAATATAGTAGCTGGCTTTGTCTAATTCGTTGATAATAGCTTCCTGCTGGCCCAGGTTGCAGAGTTTGTTTAAGCGCAGGGCAAAATCAGTTTCGTTTCTGGTTTCTGGTTTAAATGTTTCTTGTTTCTCGTTTGTTGGCTCCATTACCCTTAGCCTGATAGCCTGCTCAAGCAGGTGAATAAAGTATTTGAGGAACTGCTTTTGTTTTTCCCGGCCCAGTTTGGCGGTCTCATCGATCCATTTTACCTGAGCAACAGGCCCGGTACGTATGATGGCATTCAGCCATTCCCGAAGCATCACTTCCCAATCGTCATCGGCATGTTGTAATAATTGAAGGGCTTCCCGGTAATTGCCTTCGGCCAGGGCTGCAATTTGCTGGGCTTTTTCAATTTTTACCCCTGCATTCAGTTCAAGTGCAACTTCAACTTCGGTATTGGTGAGCAACGGAATTTTTACCAGTTGTGTACGGGATAGGATGGTTGGAAGGATCTGGTCCTCATTTTCGGCCACTAAAATAAACAGGGTATTTGCCGGTGGCTCTTCAATAAGTTTCAACAGTTTGTTTCCTTCCTTGCCCAGGAATTCGGGCATCCACATCACCAGTATCTTGTATTCGCTCTCAAAACTTTTGAGGTTCAGTTTGCGGATGATATCATTACACTCATGTGCGGTGATATTGCCCTGCTTGTTTTCTGCACCTATAAATTGCAACCAGTCGTACACATTGCCATAAGGATTGGTAACAACAAACTCCCGCCACTCTTTTATAAAATCGGTGCTGATAGGTTTTTCTCCTGGCTTTTTGGTAATTACCGGGTAAGAAAAATGTATATCGGGATGAATGAGTTCATTTGCTTTTTTGCAGGCGGGGCAAACGCCGCAGGAATCGTGTTCTTTGGTTTGTCCATTGGATCCTGCGGATGGTTGGTCGTTTGTGGTTTGTGGTTGGGTGGCAAACAGGTCAACTTCAGCCGGTTGCGGTTTGCAAACGATGTATTGTGCAAATGCCAGGGCCAGTTGCAGGGCACCACTACCTTCCTTGCCTAAAAACAATAAGGCATGGCTGAGCCGGTTGTGCTGTATCATTTGCACCAGCTGCTCCTTGGTTTCTTTTTGCCCGGTGATGGATTGGAATTGCATGGGTGCAAATTAAAAGAAAAAAAACATCCGGCATTTTTTAAAAGCCGGATGTAGGTATAAATTTATTGATGTAATTATAACTTACTAATTATCTCTTCGCTCATTGGCTTCACCTTACTCTTAAAATGAGCGATCAGTTTACCATTTTCATCCAGTAAAAATTTATTGAAGTTCCAGCTGATCTTTGCATCCAAAACTCCGTTTTCAGATTTATTGCAAAGCCATTTGTAAATAGGGGCAATATCTTTTCCCTTTACAGATATTTTGGCTGCCATGGGGAAGGTTACGCTGTAATTCTTTTTACAAAAAGCTTCAATGGTTTCGTTACTGCCGGGTTCCTGCGAAAAGAAATTGTTCGCAGGAAAACCAACGATCACCAGCTTGTCTTTATACTTCTCATACAGGGCCTGCAGGTCTTCATACTGCGGCGTAAATCCGCATTTGGATGCGGTGTTCACGACCAGGATCTTCTTTCCTTTAAAATCGGCAAAGTCGATGGTGCCGCCGTTTAAGGATGCTACCTTAAAATCGTAAATGGTTTGCGTTTGTAAGCTGTGTGCAGGCCTGGAAAATAAGCTGCTCCATAAAAATGCCAGTGAAAAAGTTGCCAGTTTTATCATCATTATAATTTGCTGGTTATTTCTTCGCTCATAGGTTCAATCTTGCTGGGAAAATAAGTAACCAGGTGGCCATTTTCATCCAGTAAAAATTTACCAAAATTCCATTTTATTTCAGCATCCAAAACACCGTTTTCAGCTTTATTGCAAAGCCATTTAAAAATAGGAGCTGTATCATCGCCTTTTACAGATACCTTGGCAGCCATGGGAAAGGTTACGCCATAATTCTTTTTGCAGAACTCTTTTATTTCAGAGTTGGTGCCAGGTTCCTGGCCACCAAAATTATTGGCCGGAAAACCAACGATCACCAGTTTATCTTTATAGGTATCATACAGCTTTTGTAAGCCTTCGTATTGAGGCGTGTATCCACATTTACTGGCTGTGTTTACAATAAGTATTTTTTTGCCTTTGAATTTTGAAAAATCAATGGTACCACCTTCCAATCCTTCTACTTTAAAATCGTAGATGGATTTTGCAGCGATGTTGGCAGAAGTTCCCGTTTCAGTCGTGGGTGTATTATTGCTTGCCTGTAATGTGCATGACATGAAGGCGGCACTGATGGCTCATAATCTGATCATAGTTTCTGTTTTTTATTGTTAACGAAAGTAGAACCATTTTGTTCGAAAGGACATGAAATTGTACAACTTAACGGAGGCTTAACAGGCTATTGTTTTTCATAGCAGCCAATATCAGGCAGGCCCACATTCCTGTTCTTATCATCCAGGTCTTTCAGGAAACCGGCAGCAATACCGGCATTGATACCCGGTGCGACTGTATTTTTAGTAACCCTGAAATCGAAGATATTTTTGGCCACATTGATACTGTCGAATGAAGGGTCGGCATTTTTAATATTACCATTCAATAAACTGTTGGCTGGATCGGCCAGCGAACGATAAAGATTTTTTTCGAATAACACAGTGAAAGTATTGGCGCCTTGTTTGTTGACAGATATCTCATTCTCAATAATTCCTCCATCGCCCCAAAAAAATATTATTACGGAAAACCGCATTCAGATCAGCAGTTAAAGTAGCAGCACCCTGTTGTGCAAAATTATTAACGTTGAGCGCCGGGTTTTTGTGGGTTAAAAAATTGGTGGAATAAGCTGCTACTGTGCAATGGGTAAAATTGTAAATGCCACCATAAGTTATATTAATATTATTGCCGCAATTGCTGATGAGGCTGTTATCCGCCTGCAGGCTGCTGTTTACGCATAGTATGCCTGCATCAAAAGCATTGTCAACTATACACTGGTGTAAGACCACTTTTG
>JBJTMN010000383.1:0-2230 GCA_046070545.1 Ferruginibacter sp. | reverse complement strand
AAAACGCCACTTGCAACCATTTCGCTTGCGGTGGACGCTTTAAAAAATGAGAAGGTAAGTGGTGACAAGGAGAAAAGCGCTTATTTTACCGGCATTATAAAAGAAGAGAATAAACGCATGAACAAGCAGGTAGAAACCATACTGCAGGCGGCTTTGCTGGATAAGAATGAAGTGCAGCTGAACATGAAAAGGTTACTAGCGCATGATATTATTGTTAACGTGTTGAACAATATCAGTTTGCAGGTGGAAGAAAAAGGCGGAAAGATCGATGTTGACCTGGAAGCCGAGAATGACCTCATCATGGCAGACGAAGTTCATTTTACGAACCTGATCAATAACCTGCTGGATAATGCAGTAAAATATTCAAAAGATAACCTGCACATTAAACTAAGCACCCGGAATGCTGGCAACCAGCTTAAAATAAAAATAGAGGATAATGGTATTGGTATGAACACAGAAACCCTGCACCGTATCTTCGAAAAATTTTACAGGGCGCATACCGGCAACGTGCATAATGTAAAGGGTTTTGGGCTTGGCTTAAGCTATGTAAAAACCATGGTTGATGCTCATCATGGAACCATTAAGGCCGAGAGCGTATTGGGCAAGGGCAGTAGCTTTACCATTTCGCTTCCTCTTCCAAAATAAGATCATCTTTTTGCAAGGGGTACTACCAGTTTTAATCCGCTCCACACTTCACTTACAGCACAAACCTTTACATCTACCAGGTTATTTTGCAGGGCAAATTCACGGATGGTATTTTCAGAGAGATCGGTGCTGATACCTGAGCTTTTTTTATACCAGGATACCCACACCATTACTGCAGGATTCTTTTTACAGATTTTGAAAACAGCCTTCATTTCTTTTTTAAAAACATCTGTGTCTTTTGCAAAGAGATGTACCAGGTGTGGTACTTCATTCTTTAAAACAATCTGATCGGACAGGTTTGCTCCCAGCAGCTCAAAATATTCCTCCGGCTTATGAATCACTAAAATCCTCATTTCGGGTTTAATGCCTAATTTTTTGATCAGTGGCGTACCAGAATAGCCAACTTCAGCCATAAAATTGATTTTACATGTCATTATGATCGCTTATTCACCGCTATCCACATCTTTCCACAGGTAATGCACATCAGTTTTGCTGTTTTTCAGCTTATAAGTCCACCAAGCATGGCCCAGAGGCTTGTGGATAAAAAACTTTTCCCAAAATTTGATTATAAAGTGGGAAAAAGTGTTATTTTGTGGGAGTCTATGTTATTTAATGTACTAAATACCTGAAAATGATAGGTTTCCTCGGTGAATATGAGGCCACTTTAGATGCTAAAGGGCGCTTTCTTCTACCAGCAGGCTTTAAAAAGCAACTGCCGGAAGAAGGTGCTACGCATTTTATCATCAACAGGGGTTTTGAAAAATGCCTCACCTTATACCCGGTGCAAAGTTGGGAACCTATTTTTTCTGAGATCAGCAAACTGAATGATTTTGACCCTAAGGTAAGAGAATTCAGGCGGTATTTTCTGAACGGGGCCACACAACTGGAACTGGATTCGGCCGGAAGGTTGCTGGTTCCTAAGAACCTCACCGAACATGCAGGGCTGGATAAGGATATTGTTTTGGTATCGGCGGTTAACAAAATTGAAATATGGGACAAAAATAAGTATAAACAGTTCTTTGAAACTTTTACGCCACAATCATTTAGTGATCTGGCAAATGAAGTGATGAATAAAACGGTAAGTTAATTTGTTAATCCGTTAATTGGTTAATACGTATGAGTGATCAAAAAAAATCAACACCAATTAACAGATCAACAGATCAGCCTGTAAATTATCATACACCGGTGCTATTGCAGGAGTGCATTGAAGGCCTGGATATATGGCCTGGTGGCATTTATGTTGATTGCACTTTTGGTGGCGGCGGACACAGCAAAGCCATATTAGAGCAATTGAATGAAAATGGTAAACTCATTGTGTTTGACCAGGATGAGGATGCCAGGAAAAACCTTCCGGATGATAAACGGGTAATTTTTGTTCCACAAAATTTCAGGCACCTGCAACGTTTCCTGCGTTTGCACAAGGCGGCTAAGGTTGATGGCATACTTGCCGATCTTGGCGTTTCCAGTCACCAGTTTGATGAAGCCGCCAGGGGCTTTTCCATACGCTTTGATGCTGCGCTGGATATGCGGATGGATCAGCGTCAGTCAGTGACAGCAGCCGATATACTGAATAATTTTTCAGAGG
>JBJTMN010000382.1:0-13491 GCA_046070545.1 Ferruginibacter sp. | reverse complement strand
TCTGGAACAAAAGATCGTTTGAAATGCTCGATGACTTTTTACATCCTGCATTTAATGACCATTCTTTATCAGCAGTTCTTCCCCCCGGCAAAGAAGGGGTTAAAAAATGGATCCAGGCAACAGGCATTTCTTTTGAACATGAAACGGTCATTGAAGATCATGTATCAGAAAGAGATCAGGTCATGTTACGGATAAAAATGAAATTAAAGCATATTGGAGCCTGGCGTGGTATTGAGCCTACAGGAATTGAACTCTTTACCACGGGTTTCAGGCATTTTAAGATCAAAGATGACCGCATTATTGAACATTGGGCACTGATTGACGCTGAGTCCATAGAAAATCAGCTGAAAGAAGTTTCCCATGGCTGTAAAATTGCCCAATGATCTGTCAGTATCAACCATTCAGTTAAAATATTAAACATGATAAGCACAGTATGAAAAGGAAGATCATTAACCCGGTCATAAAAGACAGTATTACATTTATCCAGACAAGTGATGAAACAAACTCAAAAATTACGGAACTGGAATTAACATTGATGCCCGGGGGTTCCAATTTTGCTCATTACCATAAAGCGTTTACAGAAACATTTACAGCTTTGGAGGGAAGGCTTGGATTAAAATCAGCTGCAGGTCGGGTAAGGATCCTGCAGCCCGGTGAAACTTATGCTGTATTACCCGGCCAGGTGCATAGTTTTTTTAACCCGGGAGAAAAGGAAATTAAATTTAATATCAAGATCACTCCCGGGCACACCGGGTTCGAAAACTCCCTGAGGATCCTGTATGGTTTGGCCGGAGATGGCCTGACCAATAAAAGGTCGGTACCTAAAAGTATTACACATGTGGCCATTATCGGCAGTTTAAGTGATTCATACCTTCCGGGTATCATGCGATTATTATCACCGGTATTTAACCTGCTTGCCAGGAGGGCTAAAAAAAGCGGACTGGAGAAAAAGCTGATCGATCAGTACTGTCATTGATAAGGTTCATTGAACGGCATACGAATAATCCCCGGGTGCAGGATAAATAATGTATTTTAGTATCTTCAAGCAACAGCATTAACGGGCTGATTAAATGCTAGTGTAACAGCAAAAGCCCTGCCCTTTGCCTGCAAACCCAGAGATACTGTAAACAGCATGACCATAACCAGATTATTTAAAGATTTTTTTGACAGTGAAAAAGCAGGCGGGCTGGTTTTGATCGGTTGTACCATATTGTCGCTGACGCTGGTTAACTCATCTATTGGAACAGGCTACCAGCAAATATGGCAAACAGCATTTGCCGGGCATAGTATTGTGCATTGGGTTAACGACGGATTAATGACGATCTTCTTTTTATTGATCGGTCTGGAATTAGAACGGGAAATTTACAAAGGAGAACTATCCAATTTAAAAGACGCTTTATTCCCGATCTTCGGAGCATTGGGTGGTATGTTAATTCCGGCAGGTCTTTTTTTACTGTTCAACTTTGGAACTGCAACCCAGCCGGGGGCAGGAATTCCTATGGCTACTGATATAGCTTTTGCATTAGGAATTTTATCCTTAGCAGGAAAACGGGTGCCGGCATCTTTAAAAGTGTTTTTAACTGCCCTGGCCGTCATTGATGACTTAGGTGCCATTTTAGTGATTGCCATTTTCTATACCAAAGCAATTCTGTGGACCAACCTGCTGATTGCATTGGGTATTTTTATATTGCTCCTGGTCTTCAACCGTCTTAAGATCAGGAACCTGGTTCCTTACCTGGCCGGAGGGATTGCCATGTGGTATTTTATGCTTCATTCGGGTGTTCATGCTACCATTACGGGTGTACTGCTGGCATTTACAATTCCCTTTGGCAATGGAGATGAAAGATCTACATCGTATATGCTGCAACACTTTTTACATAAACCGGTTGCTTTTATCATTTTACCAATCTTTGCCCTGGCCAATACAGCCATCATTTTAAATACTGGCATTGCGGAGGTACTGGTTCAACATTACAGTTTAGGCATTGCTGTTGGCCTTATTGCGGGTAAGCCTTTGGGCATTTTCCTGTTCGCCCTGCTGGCAGTAAAAGCGGGGCTCTGCAAACTTCCCGAAGACCTGAACTGGAGATCAATTGCAGCTGTTGGATTTTTAGGAGGCATTGGATTTACCATGTCAATTTTTATAACACTACTCGCCTTTGATAATGAAACCATCGTCAATAATGCCAAGTTTGTGATCCTGGTTTCATCATTAATAGCCGGGCTCACCGGGCTGCTGAGCCTTAAACTTTCATTGAAAAATAAACGATAAGCCCGAAGTACAGGATGGGTACGCAGGCAGAACGAAGCGAATAGTTTTGTCCTGGTCTTAGAAGTATTTAACAAATAAATGCTATTTTACCTGGCCTAATTAAACCAACCATGGAACAAGACAATTTACATCGTTCATCAAAAAATTACTTAAAGACCATTATTGCCGGCATGATACTTATGTTTATCATTGTACAGGTTGGTTTTCATGCTACTTACATTAAACATTTTCCCGGGTTTACCGGGTTCTCCTGGGTACATCATATTCATGGGGCATTGATGGCTTCCTGGTGCATTTTGCTGGTGCTGCAGCCTGTTTTGATATATAAGGGAAAATATACCACTCATCGTTTTCTGGGTAAATTGTCTTACGTGATCGCCCCGTTGATCATGATCTCTATGTTCCTGATTGCCCGGCAGAACTTTGAATCGGGAGTGCTGAAAAAACCAGCTGCCGAGGTAATGGCCAACCAGTCAATAACCTGGATGCAGCTGTTCATGTTTGTATTATTCTATTGCCTGGCAATCAATTTCAGAAAGCTAACCAACTGGCATATGCGCTTCATGATCGGCACTGCCATCATCATGATCGGCCCGCCCCTGAACAGGTTCCTGCACAGTTATTTTCCGGACCTGCCGGTACCAGTCATTCTCCCCCTTGTATTGGGCATTAAAACCGCACTGGCTGCTGCCTTTTTATTCAGTGATCTTGCAAAAAAAAGAAGTCTCATCCCCTACTCTGTTGTGCTTGCCGCCTTTTTATTTTCCGACCTGGTTTATTATGCACGGTATTCTGCTGTATGGCAGGGTTTCGGGAAATTCGTAACAGATCATTTGTATTAATCGCCGGGATATCCAATAAATCATGATAGTTCATACCTGCTTTCGAAGGCCCGGAAGCATGACAAAACTTTTGATCAACAGCATAAAAAAGATTGCTTTTACAAGATGCTGTAACTTTGCCGCTTTACAAAAAGCCTCGTATTTTGATAACGACCAATATAGATATAGCCCGGCAGGCATTAATTGCTAACGAGATCGTTGCCATACCGACCGAAACTGTTTACGGCCTGGCGGCCAATGCATACAGTGAAACTGCTGTAAAAAAGATTTTTGAGCTAAAGAACAGGCCGCTGTATAATCCTCTCATTGTGCATATCAGGTCGGCAGATTTTTTACCGGAGGTTGCGGTTGATATTCCCCCTATTGCCTATGAAATGGCCCGTCAATACTGGCCCGGCCCGCTTACGATGATCCTGCAGAAACAGTCTCATATACCCGGCCTTGTTACTGCGGGTAAAGAAACGGTAGCCATACGGGTACCCGATCACCCGCTCACCTTAAGCCTGCTGGAGCAACTGGATTTTCCACTGGCAGCGCCCAGTGCCAACCCTTTTGGATCAATCAGTTCAACCACAGCCCAACACGTGGCTGATTATTTTAAAGACAGCCTGCAGGTAGTACTGGATGGAGGCCCCTGCCGGAAAGGGCTTGAATCTACCATCATTGGTGTTGAGCATGGCCGCCCCGTTTTGTACCGGCCAGGAGCAGTATCGATGGAAGATATTGAACAAAGGACGGGTAAACTGATCGTACAAACCAAAGGCAGCGGTCATGAGGTAGTAGCCCCAGGTATGCTTTTAAAGCATTATTCTCCCTCAACCCGTACATACCTTACGAGCAACGTAAAGGAATACCTGGAGTTATTACAGGATAAAAAAGCAGGCCTGCTGCTTTTTAAAGACCGTATAGAGAACGATGCCATTAAATACCAGGAGATACTTTCAGTATCGGGAGATATGGAGGAAGCTGCCCGGAACCTGTATGCTGCTATGCACCGTTTGGATAAACTGGGGCTTGACCTGATCATTGCCGAACGCCTTCCTGAACATGGCCTGGGGAAAACGATCAACGACAGGCTGCAACGGGCAACAGAGCAATAGGCTTTTGTCATGTAATAAGTCGCCTGCACTGCCTGATGATTCAAAATAAAAGTTGATTACATTTACGAAACTTTGTCCCTTACACTAAACCTCCTGTATAGAGTGGTGCCGGATCGTGTTAGCATTAAGAGGCAAATATTACCCATTCAAAAACTGCCCATGCGATCAAGGTTATTTATTATACTGTTATTTTTTACCGTCTTGCAAACGGCTGCTCAGCGGCCCAATACAGACAGCCTCTGGCATATAGCAGAAACCACCCAAAACGACAGCCTGCGACTGCAGGCATTTACCAGTTTGCATTTGTATTATATCGGAATAGAACTGGATTCTACTTTCAGCTATTCATCAAGGATGTTGCAACTATGCGATAAGCTGGATATACCACGCTACCGGGCACTGGGCATATTAAATTCATCGTATGTATTTTACCGGAACGGAGACTATTCCACCGTACAGGAGCATATTGTGAAGGCATCGGCCATTGCAGAACAAACAAAGGATGCAGAAATACTCGCCCGGATCGAAAATTACCGGAACCTGATCGAATCGGACCCGCTGAAGAAGATCGTACATTTAAGAAAAGCCATCCAGTACAAAAGAGCCTTGATGATCGCTGACCCGCTTTCTACCATATTGTTGGGTAATTTATCGGGTGCTTTTCTTACCGCCAATCAAACAGATTCGGCTTTTTTTTATGCCCAGAAAATGTACGAGCAATCTATAAAGAGCAACGATACCTTATCCAGCTATGTAACAGCGGTGATGGGGAATGTGTACCTTAAAATGAACCAGCCCGACCTGGCTTTTGCTTTTTATAAAAGGGGTATTAAGGCTGCAACCGCCACGCAAAAAATTGACGATCTGACGAGGGCTTTTCTACCTATGGCTAATTACTTCGATAAGATCAATCAGCCCGATTCTGCCTTGTACTACTGGAAAAAACCTTTTGAGTACGGGCCCAGGGAAGCATTCAACGCAAAATTCAATGCCTCCAGGAAAATATATGCCTACTACCTGCTGAGGGGTAATAACGACAGTGCCGTAAAGTACATGAACATTTATATTGCAGCCAATGACAGCGTTAACAGCACCAATAAAGTGGCACAACTGCAGGCTGCCAAATTTGAAGAAGAGCTGAGGCAGCAGGAACTGGAGCATGCCCGGGAGGCAGAGATGGAAAGCCGCAACCACAATATTCAGCTGGCAGTCACTGCCATTGCCATCCTGATCTTTCTGATCCTGTTCTTATTGCTAAGCAGGAGTATTTTAGTAAGCCACCAGGTAGTAGCATTTTTAAATGTGCTGGTATTGCTGATCGTGTTTGAATTTGTGAACCTGCTGATACATCCCTGGCTGGAGAAAGTGACCCATCATAGTCCGGCACTGATGCTGACGGGACTGGTGGCCATTGGGGCCCTGCTGGTTCCACTGCATCACAAACTGGAACACTGGACCACCCAACGACTGGTGGAGAAAAACAAGGCCATTCGATTGGCCAAGGCAAAGAAAACAATAGAGGAACTGGAGGAAGGGGGAAATACCATTTCATAAAAAATATACAATGCCCGGGTATTTTACCGGGTATACGGATCGTTTGAAAGATGAACAGGCCAAAGGAAAAAAATGTAGTGAATTTAAGTAGTTAGTCATATTGACTCAAAACCCTGATAAATATGAGAATAAGAGCTTTTGTTTTCCTGCTGTTATTTACCAGCCTAAGTTGCAGGCAGCAGACAAAGATGGATTGCACAGCATTTAAAAGTGGCCAACTGCAGTTTCATGCAGAGCTGAACAACATGACCTATTCAATAAAAAGGAACAGCAGCAGGCAGTTTGAAACAGAACTGGAAACCGGTAAACTGTCGGAATGGAAGATCAGCTGGCTGGATGATTGTGAATATAAACTGACATTGTTAAAAGACAACTATGGTTTATTGAACAGCATGCAAGGTAATCATGCACCCGAATTCACGTATAAGATCATCCATACTTCCCGCGATTACTATATTTTTGAAACCAGGTTTGCACCGGGCATGCCATTGTATACTGATACCATATTTAAAATGAAGTAGGCTTTAATGTTAGCTCTTGATGACTGGATAAACTCTAAAGTGGAAGGGCTTTTATTTTTACTGATCTATGTTCCTGAATATTCATACACACCATGCTCCCCTTCCCGGCCAATGGGCCCTGGTGAATGTGCTCAAGGATTTTAATGCAGTTCCTGCCATCGGTTTGTATTCGGCAGGATTACATCCCTGGTATCTTAAGAAAGAAACAATGGATGCAGCGCTGCAGCAATTAAACCAGGCAATGGAAAAAAGCAATGTGCTTGCCCTTGGAGAATGCGGACTGGATACCGTTTGCGACACGGATTATGAACTGCAGCAGTCTTGTTTCAGGCGACAGGTGCAGCTTGCCAATAAAGCCCGCAAGCCCCTGATATTGCATTGTGTAAAAGCCTTTGAGGATGTGATACGGATATTAAAAGAAGAACAGGCAGCAGTGCCGGTCATCTTTCACGGGTATCATAAAAGTAAAGAACTGGCGCAGCAGCTGGTTAAAGCCGGGTATTATATTTCCTTTGGTAAGCATATACTGCAACCTGTTACTGCAACTGTTTTTCTTTCAATTCCACTTAACCATGTATTTTTGGAAACAGATGCGGCAGATATCAACATCGAAGCATTGTACCAGGCTGCTGCATCTATTAAACAGGTACCTGTTAGAGCACTGGAAGAACAATTATCATCCAATGCCGGGAAACTGTTTGGAAAAATTAATGTGTGAACCCAACGGAAGTGAGCCGTTATTCAAAATCAAATTTTATGAAAGATATTTCCTGGTTATCGCGTACCAGTTTACTAATCGGTGAAGAAGCTTTAAAACGTTTAACACAAAAACATGTGATGGTGGTTGGTATGGGCGGTGTAGGTTCTTTTGCAGCGGAGTTCATAGCCCGTGGCGGTGTGGGGCATATGACGATTATAGATGGTGATGTGGTAGACCCGAGTAACCGTAACCGGCAGTTACCGGCGCTGGCAACCACGCATGGCCAACCCAAGGTACAGATCATGGCCGAGCGGCTGAAAGCCATTAACCCCGAACTGCAGCTGGATATAGTTCAGGAATTTGTGAACCCCGAAATGGTGCAGCACATGCTGGCACTTAAACCCGATTTTGTGATAGAAGCCATTGACAGTGTTACGCCCAAACTCACGTTCATGCGCCTTGCATACGAAGCCGGGATAGCTTCCGTTAGCAGTATGGGTGCCGGCGCCAAACTGGACCCTACCCAATTGCAGGTGGTGGATATATCCAAAACATACAACTGCCCTTTTGCACAGCAGATACGCAAAACCCTGCGTTCGCAGGGCATACGAAAAGGCATACAGGTGGTATTCAGTCCCGAGATGCCCATCAGGGAAAGCCTGATGATGACGGATGGGAGCAATTACAAAAAATCTGCTTATGGTACTATATCTTATATGCCTGCTACTTTTGGAGCAGTAACGGCATCGGTTGCTTTACGTAAACTGATACAGGGATAGCAGACCTATAAACACCGGCTTTTCTGATTTTTAAAAAGGCGAAGATTATATTTAAAAACAATACATCAAAAAATCAAACAGATTGGGTAAGATCTCTGGTAGTATTGTCATCACAGCGGGTTGAAACTTACTATTGACATGAGATCTGCGATACTGCATTTATCCATTGCAATACTTAAACAGATATCAGTAAATATGGCGACAAACACAAGGTTAAATCATGGTACGCTAGAGAAAAACCGGATAAGCTTATTAAAGATATCAATGCAGGAAAAAGTTTTGATGAAGCGTTTCAATAAAATCAGTCGTCAATAAGATTTACAGGTCTATGTCCTGGTAAACAGCACACTGAATCCTACCCCGCTCTCCTGCTTACTTAAATTGCCCAAAATGCCAGAGTATGCCTGCCGGATCGTGCAGAAAACATTCTCTTCCCCAATCATTATCTTTAATTGGTATCAGCCTTACGTTCTTATATTTCTGATGCAGCGCCAGCTTCTCCAGTTGCCTGTACTGATCTTCCGCATCTTTTACTTCAACAAACAACATGGTATTATCTACCCAATCTTTTACGTATGCGTTCTGCAGGTAAAAACCCAGTTGGGGTGTAATACTGAAGTAGGACAGCTGGCCTGATATTGCTGATTCCTGAAATCCAAGCTCTTTATAAAAATGCCTGGATTCTTCAAAATCTGCCGCGCCTATAAAAGGTCTGAGGGAAGTTGCCTGATGTATCATACCGGTAAATTTATTCATGAAGTTATGGAAGAAAACAATTCCTGCCAGTGTATTCATCATTACAATTTCATCTAATCATACTCATGCATGTTGCTGATGCGCATCATGTTGGTTGTGGCTGTCATTATCGAATTTTATTGCATCAAAACTTAACCAAATGAAAAAGATAATAGTTCCAGTTGACTTTTCAGTAACTGCCGAAAATGCCGCAGTTTTTGCGGGCCAGGTAGCTGCATTTTACCGGGCAGATCTCTGGCTATATTATAATTACGATGTGATACCAACCCTGGTTGAGTATGGGTATTCGCCGGTTAGTGCCAGCGAAATTGAAAATGCTGTTGATTTTGAATTGGAAGCATTCAGTAAGAAAATTAAGGCACAATTAAGTGCTCCCGTAAATATATTTACCAGGTCAGATGCAGGGATATTGATCGATAATCTAAGCATCTTTTGTGATGAAATAAAGCCTGATATGGTGGTATTTGGCTTATCCGGAAAAAATGCTTTGGCCAGGCTGGTTGTAGGCAGTAATACTATCCGGGCAATTCAACAGTTAAAGTATCCTGTATTGGTTGTTCCGCCTAAAGCAGTTTTTACCCCGGTAAGGAAAATAGGTTTTGCCTGCGATTATAAAAGGGTATTACAAACTACGCCTGTATCACTTTTAAAGAAACTGGTGAAAGATTTTAATGCAGACCTGTATGTATTGAATGTGGAGTATAAACTGCATGCTTCGTCTGCAGAAACAGAGGCTGAAAGTATGCACATCAGTGAATTATTAAAAGAACTGAAACCGTATTACAGTACTATTTTTTCTGCAGACATACCCCTGGGTATAAACTGGTTTGCAGAAAAAGAAAAGATAGACTGGATGGTAATGATACCCAAGCAACACCATTTAATGGATAAGATATTCAGACGCAGCCAGACCAAAGAACTCCTGTATCATACCAATGTGCCTGTATTGTGTATGCATGAATAGGTTTTTGTAGAAATAGATATCTGCTGTTCATTTGAATTGCTGATAACGGAAAGCTGAAAAATGATGATTACATTTACTGCAGTTTTTTCAATAAAAATGAATTTGAATGAACAGTATTATAAAAAAAATAGTTGCTGCTGCAGTCTTGTTTTTAACCGGAAGCTCTTATGCTTTTTCACAAAAAGACAATCCGGTTTTACAGTATTCAATATCAATTCCCAAACCAGCCAGCCATAACTATGAGGTGGAACTGCATTGCAGTAAATGGAAACCCGATACCATACGTTTAAAATTACCCGGGTGGATGCCCGGCTATTACCAGCTGATGGATTATGCCAGGTCGGTTGAAAACCTGGTTGCCACCAATGATAAGGGAACTCCGGTTGATGCTAAAAAGCTGAATGAAAATACCTGGCTTATTTCCGGACTACAAGGCAGGCCATTTTCTGTAAAGTATACCATCAGCACCCATAAACAGTTTGTTGCCAATAGCTATGTTGACAGTGCACATGCTTACCTGATACCTGAAAACAGTTTTTTGTATATTGAAGACCGGCTGCAGGTGCCGGTTTCGGTAAGCCTTTCATTTGATAAGGCCTGGGATAAAATTGCCACCGGACTTGATCCTGTTTTAAACAGGCCCAATGAATTTACCGCTCCCGATTTTGATGTATTGTATGATTGTCCCATTCTCATCGGAAAACTGCAGGAACTACCATCTTTCTACATAAAAGGAATTGAACATCGGTTCATCGGTTACAATATGGGGTCATTTGACCCGGAGCTTTTGATGAATAACCTGGCAAAGGTTGTTGAAACAGCATCAGCCCTGATAGGCGATATACCCTACAAGCAATATACTTTTATTGGTATTGGCCCCGGACGCGGCGGTATAGAGCATCTGAACAATACCACGATCAGTTTTAGTGGCAACGGACTTGATAAGCCGGGGGCTATGAACCGAACCCTTAATTTTATTGCGCATGAATATTTTCACCAGTACAATGTAAAGCGCATACGACCCTTTGAACTGGGGCCATTTGATTATGATAAAGGCAACAGGACCAACCTGCTCTGGATCAGTGAGGGTTTATCAGTTTATTATGAGTACCTGATCGTAAAAAGGGCCGGGCTTGCGGATGCTGCCACACTTTTTTCAAACCTGGAAGGAAACCTGAATGCCCATGAAAATAACCCGGGAAAGCTTTACCAGTCTTTACAGCAGGCAAGCTACCATACCTGGAGCGACGGGCCTTTTGGAACACAGGGAAACGAAAAGGGAAGATCTATTTCTTATTATGATAAGGGCCCGCTGGTTGGACTTATGCTTGATCTGGAGATCAGGAATGCAACTTTGAACAAACGATCACTGGATGATGTAATGCGCCTGCTTTATCAAAAATATTACCAGCAAAAACACAGGGGCTTCACAGAAGCTGAATTTCAATCAGCTTGCGAACAAGTAGCCGGTATCTCTATGAGCAACTTCTTTGAATATGTGTATACAACCAAAGAGCTGGATTATGCAAAATACCTGGCCTATGCCGGTTTGAAGACCGACAAACAAATAGTTGAATCAAAAGACAAAGGCCCCATGCAAAAATTTACCATCAGCCGGATAGAAGCCCCTACTCCATTACAGGCTCAGATCTTACGGTCCTGGCTGGGAGAATAGATGAATGGTATGATTTTAAAAACAAATAATGAATACTTTTAGGGATAAATGTAGCATTGTAACATGAAGTACAGCAAATTACTGATCCTGATATTCACAGGACTATCACTGGTTTCTTATAAAAATCCACCAGCAAAAACAAACAGCGTAACAGCTGTAAAACATACTGTCTTTCATAAACCGGTTAGTGATACTTCATACCAGTCAGGAAATCTTATCATCCGGAAATTATCGGCACATATTTACCAGCATATTTCTTTTTTAAATACGGAGAGTTTTGGAAGGGTTGAATGCAACGGAATGGTGGTTGTAAATGGTAATAAGGCTGTCATCTTTGACACACCCACCAGTGATACAGCTTCGGCGGAGCTGATAGACTACCTGGTTAATAAGCAACGGGATCGTATCATTGCTGTCATTCCAACCCATTTTCACGAAGATTGTGTTGGCGGCCTGGAGCAGTTTGAAAAAAGCAATATAACCTGCTATGCATCCAATAAAACCATTGCGCTGCTGAAAGCAAAAGGCAGACAATTCTCCAAACCCATACGTGGCTTTGATAATAACTTTGAACTAGCGCTTGGTAATAAAAAAGTAGTGGTGCGTTATTTTGGCGAAGGCCATACCAAAGACAATGTAGTAGGATATTTTGCGGCAGATAAAGCCGTTTTTGGAGGTTGTTTAATAAAGGAACTGGAAGCCACTAAGGGATACCTGGGAGATGCAAATATTGCAGCATGGTCAGAAACGGTAACAAATGTAAAGCAGGCCTATCCTGATGCCAGGATCGTAATTCCCGGCCATGGAGAACCGGGCGGCACTGCCTTGTTTGATTATACCATCAAACTTTTTCTTACCGAAACAGGTAAAACGCCATAAACCAAATACTTCTTTTAAATCATCAGCATGAGATCTCCTGATATTACAGAACTGGCAGCAAGTACAGAAACCGGCAGCATTGGTATTTACCATTTAAAGCGTTTATGGGGCAAGGCGATGGCCGGCCAGAGTGTAATCAATTTATATCCCGATGAAATGATACTGGATAATGCGCTTCTGGATATACTGGGAATTGGCCTCCTTCCTGCTTACCAGTATTTATTCGGTCAAAGACCCGATTTTGAAAGTTTTGAAAAATGGGTCATTGCACTTTTCAACGGCCATTTACCTGCTGAAACCATTGAACGATGTAATGCACTGTTCGAAAACAAGACCATTGATCAGCCAATCTCTGCAGCAGATGTACTTACAAAAGAAGACCTTGCTTTCTGGGACGAGCATGGTTATGTTATTGTAAGAAATGCCGTTGGTGCTGATGACTGTGCTGCTGCACGCAAAGCAATTATGGATTACCTGGAAATGGATGAAGCAATTCCCGCAAGCTGGTACCGGGAAAATGAGATCATGCAGGGTATCATGGTGCCTTTATACAGGAATGCAGCCATAGATAAAAACAGGCATTCACCCGTGATCAGAAGAGCCTTTGAACAATTGTGGAACCGGACAGACCTGGTAGTAACAACCGATAAATGCGGTTTCAATCCACCGGAAACAGCAAGTTTTACATACCGGGGAACCGGGTTGCATTGGGATGTAAGTTTAGCCACCCCTATTCCTTTTGGAACGCAGGGTATCCTCTATTTAACAGACACTGCAGCTAACCAGGGAGCATTGACCCTGGTTCCGGGTTTTCATAAAAATATAGAAATATGGCTGAAAGAATTGCCTGAAGATACGGATCCCCGTAATACTGACTTTACTTCATTTAGCCCCCGCCCCATTGCAGCCAATGCCGGAGATTTCATCATCTGGAACCATACACTTCCGCATGGAAGCAGCCCCAACAAGGCTGCGCTTCCGAGAATAGTGCAATACATTAACTGGTATGCTGCATTGGAAAAGGTACAGGATATCTGGATTTAAATATTTATCAATAACGCATACCTGCTATATTAACAGACATACAGGAAGTGTCAAATACCTGCTTAGATACCGTAGAACTACCTGTTTATTTTCAGTACTACTACCCCCGGCATCCTGATGCCTGCCGGATACTTTTGTGTTATAAAATTAAAAACATAAATCATGAAAAAATTATTTTTTGTTGCCATTACATCCCTGGCATTATTTGCAAGCTCCTGTAAAAAAAGTTGTCCTGATCCGGCACCGCTGCCACCCGACCTGGGAGGTACTACCTGGACCGGGACAGCCAATGTACCCGGATTATCTTTATCTAATAAGCCATGGGTATTGATCTTTAATGCAGCTGGTACTTTAGGCGGCTCATTTACTAACGGCAGCTCATTTGCTGTAAATGGTACCTAGAAC
>JBJTMN010000381.1:0-3685 GCA_046070545.1 Ferruginibacter sp. | reverse complement strand
ATCAACTTTAAAATGCGATAAAACTTGTGGATGGTTTACCTCCAAATCATTTTTAAACTGGTGAGCAGTAAAAGACATTAAACTATGTTGAATATTATCTGGCGTAAATTCATTTATAGGTTGCCATATCAGATGCATGTGATTACTCATTATCACAAAAGCATACAAATTGATTCGTTTTTCATTTACTAAAAAACGTAGGCTTTCAATAATTATATCCTTATACTTGTCCTGTTTTAACAGTGGCTTTCATTCTAATATGGTAGCTGTATAAAATTGCGGCCAAATAATGGGATACTTCATTTAATAGTAAAACTATTAAATTTACTGTAAAGCCTTATTTGATTTTTTAGGGGTTTGCAATTCATTAGCTTCGGCTGTTGGCGGGACGCTCAACAGCGGCGTTAGCATAGGTTGCAGCTTTTAATTGCTGCCAGTTACGCCAACTGCGGTAAAGATATACATCATGCCTTTTTGTTCTATCGGAACAAAACATAATCCTCTTTTTAGCCGATAGAATTAAATAAAAAAGAGCCCCGGTTAACCGGGGCTCTTGATCTATAACTCAAATAAAAATTATGCTTCTTTCTTTTTTTCTTTTGGAACTTCTGCAGCAGCACCTAATGGCTTGTCTTTTGCAAAGTCAACCAGGATAGGAGCACCCACAAAAATAGAAGAGTAAGTACCGGTTACCACACCAATGAGCATCGCAAATGCAAAACCACGTGTTACCTCACCACCAAAGATGAAGAGGATCAGGATGGTTAAGAACACCGTTAACGAGGTCATGATGGTACGGCTAAGCGTATCGTTAATCGCACGGTTGATGATGGCGGTTTTGGTAGCGCCCTTCATATCGCGGCTGTATTCACGTATACGGTCAAACACAATTACGGTATCGTTCATACTGAAACCGATCACCGTTAAGATGGCAGCAATAAAGTGCTGATCGATCTCCAGCGGGAATGGTACAATATTTTTAAAGAACGAGAACACGGCCAGGGTTACAAATACGTCATGCAATAAGGTAACAATGGTACCGGCAGAATATCTCCAGTCGCGGAAACGCAGGAAGATATACAGGAAGATGACCAGCATGGCGAAGATGGTTGCTTTTACAGCACCACGCTTCAGATCGTCTGATATACTTGGCTGCACAGTAGAGTAAGCCTGTATATTGTTTTTGGTGAACTGCTGGTAGGTTGTATTGGCAGGTAACACTTTCTTCAGTCCTTCAAATAACCTGGCTTTCACAGCGCTGTCTGCTTTATCATCACTCTTAAGATAAGCTGTGGTAATATTCAGGTGACGGCTGTCGCCAACTGTTTTAATGGTTACGTTGTCTCCGTCAAGTGATTTTTTCAGGTCATCACGTATCTCATCGTTCTTCACATTCCTGTCGAACTGAACGGTATAGCTACGTCCTCCTTTAAACTCAACACCCAGGTGAAAACCATTGAAGAAAGAGCCAACACCTGCCAGCAATACGAAGGCAGAAATGAAATAAGCTACTTTCCTGTACTCAATGAATTTGTAACTGGCGTGCTTGAATATTTTTTTAGACAGTGATGTAAAATAATTTAAGTGACGGTTCTTGTTGGTGAAGATCTCTGTTATTAAACGGGATACCAGGATACCGCAGAATAAAGAAAGCAGGATACCAATGATCTGCGTGGTAGCAAAACCAAGTACCGGTCCTAAACCAAAATAGAATAAGATGAATGCTGTTAGTAAAGAAGTAACGTGGGCATCAATTACCGGTGCCAGTGAACGCCTGTAACCATCGTTAACAGCCAGCGGGTAAGATTTGCCCTTGGTAAGTTCTTCCTTGATACGCTCGAATATGATTACGTTTGTATCTACTGCAAGACCAATTGTTAAAACCAGGCCGGCAATACCGGCAGCTGTTAAAGTAAAGCCCATGGCAGTTAACACACCAATGGTGAACAGCAGGTTAAATATCAGTGCGATATTGGCAACCCAGCCACCGGTGTTATAATAAACCAGCATTAAAATAAAGATCACCAGGAAAGCAATACCAAATGACATGGCACCACCTTTAACAGATTCGGCACCCAATGTTGGTCCTACTACCTGTTGTGCAACGATCTTTGCAGGCGCATCCAGTTTACCTGACTTTAAGATATTGGAAAGATCCTGTGCTTCCTGAACAGAAAAGCTTCCTGAGATTTCAGAGCTTCCGCCTTCAATAGGGCCGTTTACATTAGGAGCAGAATATACAATATCATCCAGTACGATCGCGATCGGGCGGCCAACATTCTTTGCAGTAAGACGGGCCCAGGTTCTGGCGCCAACGCTGGTCATTTCCATTTTAATGGAAGGCTTGCCTTTATCATCATAAGCCTGGTATGCTTCTCTTACACCTTCACCTTCCAGAGGTGCTTTTTCGGTTCCGGGCTGCGTTTTTACAGCATACACCTGGAAGAATTTCTGAGTTCCTTTGGCAGCTTTTTCTTCTATACCCAACAGGAATTTAGCATCTGCAGGTAAAGCGGTCTTTACAACCGGGTTGTTCATGTATTCATTAAAGATGGCAGTATCCTGGGCAAGTATGGTACCAATGTTGGCCATAAAATACTGCTTGCCGGTTTCCTTGTCGGTCTGCGGGTTTTGCGGGTTCATTACCCTGAACAGCGGGTTCACATTTTCACCAGCTTTAGAAGTATCTTTTGGTTTGCCTAAACTATCCAGCTGAACACCATTGAGGTAGCTTTGCAGGTTTTCATCGGCCAGTTTTAAAGAAGCGGCCAGTTCATCTATGCGGTATACTTCCCAGAACTGTAAGTGGGCAGATGCCTGTAACAGTTTGCGTACCCTTTCAATATCATTAACACCGGCAAGCTCTACGTTGATGATACCTTTGTTTTCATCAAAGTTGATATTGGGTTGAGCCACACCAAATTTATCGATACGGCGAACCAGGATCTTATATGTTTCCTTGATGGCGCCTGATGCTATGTTCTTAAGTTTGGTGGTAACTTCTTTATCGCTGTCGGTTGTTTTAATTTCTTTTTCGGCACCAGCAAAAGCACCGGCCAGTTTACCTGCCCCGTTCTGCTTGATGAAGGCTTCTGTAAAAAGCGTAACATAATCTGCATCGCTGTTCTCTTTCTGCACATTGGCAGCCTGTATGGCATTCAGTAAAGCAGGATTTTTCGGATTGTTGCTTAAAGACTTCAACAGGTCGGTAAGGCTTACATCCATGGTAACACTGATACCACCCTGCAGATCAAGACCAAGGTTTAGTTCATTGGTTTTACACTGTTTGTAAGTTGTTCCAAAGATCGGGTAGATCTTTGTTTCTGAAGTACTGTCCAGTATCCTTCTTTTGCGATACTCGATGGCAGCCTCTCTTTCTTCCCCCTTAAGATCAGGAAAAGCAGTCTTTACAATTTTGGTTGCTTTTTCTGTAACGGTGTTTTCATAATTACGCACTACCCACGTATAGGATAATTCCCAAAGTGATATTACAGTAAGGGCAATTGTAAAAAACCACACTAAACCTTTTAGTTTCATAATAATAGTCGTTTTAGTACCTTCTTTGTTGAATTTTTAGAAGTGTGCAAAGATAGGGGAAAAACCTGTTCAGTTTTTATGGAGGATAATTTTAGAATTTTATTCAATTTGCATGCTTAAACCGGTTGTATGATCCATATAAATAAAG
>JBJTMN010000380.1:0-3196 GCA_046070545.1 Ferruginibacter sp. | reverse complement strand
ATCATGTCCTGTTGCAAAGCCTGTCCGGCATCCAATATATATTCGGGAGCGCCCTTAACCTGTTTAATGCCGTTGACCGTTACTGTATCAATCAGGTAGGTATATAATGCAGGGGCTGATGTATAGGGAAAAGGAGAGTTGGTCCTGCTTAATACATCGTCGATGCTATAGCCACTTTTGGCAAATTCTTCTGCAAACTGCTCGCTGAAAGAACTGTAATTATTCAAACCTTTATAATGTACTTCATTATTAAAACTGGCAGTTTGTGTAATGGCCAGGCTAAAGGCGCTGCTGTTTCTTGAATCGTTGCTGCTGCTATGCCCCAATACCCAGCCACTGGTACCAAAACCAACACTATTCCTGTTGCTCTTCGTATCTGTATCCCTGAATTTTGCCTTGTTGTTGTTTAAAAAGAAGCCGGGGGTTATCACAAACTCGCTGGTCTTGTAAAAGCCAAGTCCGGCGGGGTTTACAAAGGTTGCATTGATATCTCCGCCCAAAGAGCCCATTACGCCTCCCACGGCCATATTACGTGCCGTACCGCTTTGCGGGTAAAAGGAATACCGGATGGCATCCTCGGGAACCTGTGCGTAAATAATGGTGCTTATGAATAAAAGGGGGAATAGTACATATTTTTTCATGTAGCTGCTTTTAATGAAGAAACTATTTCACAATTAACCGGTATCTGTTAACGGATCATCCTCCTCTTGCCGGCCTGCTGCCTGATGAACTTGAACCACTGCTGCTGCTTCCTGAAGAAGAACTGCTGCTGCCCGATGATGAAGGCGAGTAAGTTCTTGTGTTGTTGGAGGAAGAAGACGAACTGGGTGTAGGCTCAATGGTTTGCCTGAGAATATTGCCCAGCCTGCTGCCACTCCGGTTACTGTTGTTGTATTGCGATGAGGAGGTGGACATATTCAAAGTGCCATTGGTCTTGCCAACAGCCACCCTGCTGTTATACCCGTTGTAGGTATTCAGGTTTATCATACGGGGTGTGGTATTAACCGGTACTTTGTATGTTGGGTTGATACTGTAAATAGCCCAGGGATAATAATAGGGGTTGTAATAGTAGCCGGTATTCTTACAGTTGCAGTAACAGTAATTGTAAGGACTGTTATCATATTCATAATCATCCCTGAAATCACGCCAGCGGCGGTCGCGGATGCTCATGGTTATTTCGTAATCGTTGTTGGTCTTTTCGTAGCGCTGCTCTTCCCGCTTTGTTTCTTTTCTTTCTTCCACAACCTTTACCGGGGAGTAATAAACATCATCGGGTGTCTGCCCGGTTTTATAGGCAGTGCTGCAACTGCTGAAAGCCGCTACAGATAAAGCAAAAAGTAAAATTTTTGATTGCATGGCGATTTGTTTAAAGCATTTAAAATTGAAGTTACTACTTTTGTGCAGTGCAGGAGCACTTTGTGCAGCTGCTTAACATTTGTCATCAGACAGTAAAGTTAAACGGCCTGCTGTTAAAGCAGTGCTAAAACAAAAGACGAATTATTAAAATTTATACAAATTAAATGAGCAAAGAGTTAACATCAAGAGCAGAAGACTATTCGCAATGGTACAACGACCTGGTAATTAAGGGCGGACTGGCAGATTATTCCGCCGTTCGGGGATGTATGGTTATTAAGCCTTATGGTTTTGCGCTATGGGAGAACATGCGTGACCAGCTGGATAAAATGTTCAAGGAAACAGGGCATGTGAATGCCTATTTCCCGCTATTCGTACCCAAGAGCCTTTTTGAAGCTGAGGAAAAAAATGCAGAAGGCTTTGCCAAGGAATGCGCCATTGTTACGCATTACCGTTTAAAGAACGATCCGGATAAACCCGGCAAACTGATGGTGGATCCGGAAGCCAAACTGGAGGAGGAACTTATCATTCGCCCAACCAGCGAGGCCATCATCTGGAATACCTACAAAGGATGGATACAATCATACCGTGATCTTCCGATACTGATAAACCAATGGGCCAATGTGGTGCGCTGGGAGATGCGTACCCGCTTGTTTTTACGTACGGCAGAATTCTTATGGCAGGAAGGGCATACTGCTCATGCTACCAAAGAAGAAGCAATTGAAGAAACCAAAAAAATGCTGGATGTATATGCCGAGTTTGCAGAAGAGTGGATGGCCGTGCCGGTGATCAAGGGTGTAAAAACAGCCAATGAACGCTTTGCAGGTGCAGAAGATACTTATTGCATCGAAGCGCTGATGCAGGATGGAAAAGCATTGCAGGCAGGTACATCTCATTTCTTAGGACAGAATTTCGCCAAGGCATTTGACGTTAAATTCAGCGATAAGAATAATGCACTGGATTATGTGTGGGCAACTTCGTGGGGGGTATCTACCCGTTTGATAGGTGCATTGATCATGGCTCATAGTGATGACCAGGGATTGATCATGCCACCAAAGATCGCTCCATTCCAGGTAGTGATCGTACCTATCTATAAAGGCGAAGAAAGTAAAGCACCGATTGATGCAAAAGCCAACGAGATCATCGCTTCTTTAAAAGCATTGGGCATCCGTGTAAAATACGATAACAGTGATAACAGCCGTCCCGGCTGGAAATTTGCTCAATATGAATTACAGGGTGTACCGGTTAGGCTGGCCATGGGATTGCGTGATATGGAAAACAATGTGGTAGAGATTGCCCGCCGCGATACCAAGGAAAAAAACAGCATATCCATGGATGGTATTGCCAATACTGTGGCAACACTGCTGGATGAAATTCAGCAGAACATGTTCAACAAGGCACTTGCTTTCAGAGATGAAAATATAACTGTTGTTGACAACTGGGAAGATTTTGTAAGAACACTGGATGAAAAAGCCGGTTTCGTATCTGCCCATTGGGATGGCACGCCGGAAACAGAAGAGAAGATAAAGGAACAAACCAAGGCAACGATCAGGTGTATTCCGCTTAATAATAAGTTAGAGGAAGGTAAGTGTATTTTAACCGGGAATCCCAGTACACAAAGGGTTTTATTTGCAAGAGCGTATTAGAAATTAAGAATTGAGAATCAGGAATCAGGAATATTGCAGTAACAGAAGCTTATTCATAATTCATAACTCATAATTCATAACTTGTAATTTTCAATGTTAACCATCCTGATAAATATCAGCACCTGGCTGGAAGCACACCAGTTGCCCTGCCCGTTCAAGCAGATAACGCATATAGATTGTCCGGGTTGTGGTATACA
>JBJTMN010000379.1:0-2698 GCA_046070545.1 Ferruginibacter sp. | reverse complement strand
AAATGAAAGATCATCTTTAGTAGCAAAAAATACATTTACAAAAACCTGTTTACTGTATTGGCAGGGATGCCTCTGTAGCGTAATGCAGAAATGCAGAAATAGGATTTAATTACTTCATTAAAGGTACGGCCATATCATGGCATTCCCTATTATTTTCCTTTCATAATTCCTGCATTTCATATTCGTCCTTCTGTTCCCGTTTTCTGCAGGCACAGCATATTTTTTTGACTATTTTTCATCATTTGGGTACCTGCTTTTTTGCCGGAAAAACCGGTTTCACATGCCGAAAAAGCCCTTTTGCGTAACATTTTTCTTCACTCCTGTTACTGCAGATAAGTTTGCACTCATAAAAGTTAACCATTAAAAACAATTATTATGAGACACTTATTATTGATCTTACTTACCGCACTAACTGCTGCAACTGCCAATGCCCAGGTTAGCGGTACCGTCAAAGACGCACAGGGTAATCCTGTAAAAGCCGCTACCATCAGTCTGCTTGCAGCTAAAGATTCTGCCGTAGTAAAACTGGCTGCTTCCAAAGAAAATGGCAGTTACAGTTTTACCAATATTGCTTCGGGCAAATATTTAATTAAAGCCAGCAGCGTGGAATATAAAACTTCTTTATCAGCACCGTTTGATGTGAGCGGCAGCGCAGTTACCGTTCCCGATCTGCAACTGGTAAAAACAGCTGCCAGCTTAAAAGGCGTTACCGTAACTGCACAAAAACCTTTGCTGGAAGTTAAAGCTGATAAAATGATCGTGAATGTTGAAGGCACCATTAATGCAGTGGGCAGTGATGCACTGGAACTGTTGCGTAAATCGCCGGGTGTGCTGGTAGATAAAGATGACAACCTGAGCCTGAGCGGCAAAAATGGCGTACAGGTTTATATAGACGGGAAGCCGTCACCATTAAGCGGAACCGACCTGGCCAATTATCTTAAATCTTTAAATTCATCACAGGTAGAAGCGATTGAGATCATCAGCAATCCTTCTGCAAAATATGAAGCAGCCGGTAATGCAGGTATCATCAATATCCGTTTAAAGAAAAACAAATCACTGGGCACCAATGGCTCGGTAAATGCTGGCTGGAATATAGGCACTTACGCCAAATACAACACCGGCATTAACCTGAACTACCGCAACAAAAAAATAAACCTGTTTGGCAATTATAGTTTTAACAAGGCAAAAATGGAAAACAACATTGGTATTTACCGCACTGTTGCCGACAGCCTTTTTGACCAGACCGGAAGGATCATCATGAATAATGAAAGCCACAACTTTAAAGCAGGCCTGGATTATTTTATTGACAAGAAGAATACGATTGGTGTAATGCTTAACGGCAACCTGAGCGATCCTGATTTCAATAACAAGAGTACAACACCTATTTCCTATGTTCCAACCGGTACAGTGAACCGGATATTGGTTGCAGATAATACCAGTTTGAAAAAATCGAACAACATCAATATCAACCTGAATTACAGCTACACCGTAGCCGGTGGTAAAAGCCTGCAGCTAAATGCTGATCATGGCTGGTACGATATAAACAGTAACCAGTTTCAGCCAAACTATTATTATGATGCCAGTGGAAAAAACCTGGTGAGCAGTGTAGTGTACAGGATGATTGCCCCCACCACCATTAACATCAATTCGGTTAAGGCCGATTGGGAGCAACCTTTTAAAAAAGGAACGCTGGGTGTGGGCGGTAAATTTGCCAACGTAAAAACCGATAATGATTTTCAACGCTACAATATCAACAGTGGTTTAGAAAACATCGACAAAGACCGCAGCAACCTGTTCACGTACAAAGAGAACATCAGTGCATTGTATGTAAACTACAGCCGTGCATTGAAAGGCATCACTTTACAGGCCGGAGTAAGGATGGAGCATACCGGTGCAGAAGGAATATCGAATGGCCAGAAGTTAGTGGCAGGCAATTACACTGCCTACAGTGAAACTTTCAACCGCAGTTATACTGATTTCTTTCCCAGTGCATCCATCAGCTTTACCAAAAAACCAACCAACCAGTTCAGCATCAATTACAGCCGCAGGATTGACAGGCCGGCTTACCAGGACCTGAACCCATTTGAATTCAAGCTGGATGAATATACTTTTCAGAAAGGCAATATCAGCCTGCGCCCGCAATACACCAATAGCTATGGCATTACCAATACCTACAAATACAAACTAACCACCACGTTGAATTACAGCCATGTTAAAGACCTGTTCACCCAGATATTTGACACCGCAGAAACATCTAAAGCCTTCATTACAAAAAAGAATTTAGCCACGCAGGATATTGTGAGTATCAACATCAGCTACCCTTACCGGTACAAAGCCTACAGTATGTTTGCCAATGTGAATGGTTTTTACAGCAGCTATAATGCCAACTATGGTGCAGGACGTACAATTAATACAGATGCAGTTGGTTTAAGTGTGTATATGCAGAACAGTATCCGGTTTGCAAAAACATTTACTGCCGAGTTAACTGCATTTTACAACGCCCCTACCGTGTACCAGGGAACCATTAAAGCCAATGCTTTGTGGAGTGTGGATGCAGGTTTGCAAAAACAGGTATTGAAAGGAAAAGCCACCATTAAAACATCGGTAAGTGATATATTCAACACCCTGCATTTTACAGGCACCAACGAGTTTGTCGGCCAGCGCTCGGTAATACATGCCAACTGGGAAAGCAGGCAGT
>JBJTMN010000378.1:0-8393 GCA_046070545.1 Ferruginibacter sp. | reverse complement strand
GCTATAAAATAAAGGCTAAATTCATACACCATGTTTTTCTTAATCGCTAAAGGAGGTGTCTCAAATTTTGATACCAATTTAGTTCTTTAAGAGAAAGAATGTAAACTGATAAGTATAAAAAATATTATGAGTAGTATTGTTTTCATCATATAGTTCACCCTTCCTTATTCGAACTCCTGAGCTGCTTCTCCCAGTTGCTTGATTTAATACGATTTACTTTTTGTACCAATTCGATTTTTTTATTTTTTTTACCAATTTTCAAAAACGGTTTTTTGTACTTGGTATAATTTTACAATTCGGATTTTGGTACACTTATTAACGATAAAACCAGTTGGTCATTTTCACGAGTTAATATTCCTTACTTCTTTCGAAGTTTAAACTTACAAAAAACCAGAAGGGCATGTTCTCACATTTGCCCCAAAATGCCAATATTTCTCCACAAATGCCAACATTCAGTATTTATTTTACCCCGTCCATCCTTCCCTATCCAGACTCCTGTATTGTATAGCTTCTGCCAGGTGCTCCGGTTTTATATCAGCACTTGAAGAAAGATCCGCAATGGTGCGGCTAACTTTTAAGATACGGTCGTAGGCACGGGCACTCAGATTTAATTTCTCCATAGCTACTTTCAGCAGGTTCTGTCCTGCTGTACTAATGACACAGATCTCCTTCAGTTGCTTACTGCTCATTTGTGCATTGGCATACACACCTTCGCTTTCTTTATATCTTTCGGCCTGTATTTCTCTTGCTTTCACTACACGCTCTCTTATCCTGATACTTTTTTCAAATTGCTGAACCGATGATAATTCATTGAATGCAACCGGTGTTACTTCCACATGCAGGTCGATACGATCCAGCAATGGCCCCGAAATTTTATTCAGGTATTTTTGTACAGCACCCGGCGGACAGGTACACTCTTTTTCCGGATGATTGAAAAAACCACAGGGGCAGGGATTCATAGAAGCGATCAGCATAAAACTCGCCGGAAAATCCAACGCCACTTTTGCACGGGAGATGGTAACTTTTCTTTCTTCCATAGGCTGTCGCATAACTTCCAGCACCTGCCTTTTAAATTCGGGCAGTTCATCCAAAAACAACACACCATTATGCGCAAGCGAAATTTCACCGGGCTGCGGAATACCGCCACCACCTACTAAAGCTACATCACTAATCGTGTGATGTGGACTTCTGAATGGCCGCCTGGAGATCAACGTTGCGTTCTCCGGCAGTTTACCGGCAACAGAATGAATCTTGGTTGTTTCCAATGCTTCCTGCAAGCTTAAAGGCGGCAGTATGGTTGGCAAACGCTTTGCCAGCATGGTTTTACCGGCACCGGGCGGACCAATGAGGATGGCATTGTGCCCGCCTGCAGCGGCGATCTCCAGCGCCCGTTTTATATTCTCCTGTCCTTTTACATCACAAAAATCAATCTCAAAATCGCTCTGTGCATGTGCAAATTCTTCCCGGGTGTTTACAATAACCGGCTCTATAGATTTTTCATCCCTAAAGAATTCGATCACTTCGGTTATATGCCCAACGGCGTACACCGGCAGGTTGTTTACCATTGCTGCCTCTCTTGCATTTTGCCTGGGAATGATCAAACCTTTAAAACCTTCCTTGCGTGCCTGTATGGCAATAGGCAGGGCGCCTTTGATAGGGCGTATCTCTCCGTCCAGGCTAAGCTCGCCCATGATCACATACTCTGCTAATCGTTCGGGATTTTCAATTTGTTCGGTGGCACCCAAAGTGCCAATGGCAATGGGCAGGTCGAACGCAGTACCTGTTTTTTTGATATCGGCCGGGGCCAGGTTTACCACCAGCTTGGTACGCGGCATAAAATAATGATTGCTCTTGATGGCGCTTTCTACTCTTTGTAAACTCTCTTTAACAGCATTATCGGGCAGGCCAACAATATAGTAGTTCTGGCCCTGGTTGTTTACACTTACTTCCACTGTAATGGTTACTGCTTCCACACCATATACAGCGCTGCCAAAGGTTTTCACCAGCATGGGTATGAATTTTAGATAAAGTTAGAAAAAGTTTAATAGGAAAAAAGAAAATTTTAGGGCAGTCATATTACCTGTTGCAGCCAGGCTGCCCCAAAAAAATATGGATACCGGGTTTAATAAACACGGTACCAATATGTGTTGGTTTTATTTCCGATGCTGGTTTTACTGTGATGTTTTTTAAACTACTTTTTATTTAACGATTACAATTTTTTCTGTTATTTTTTCTGAATTGTCTGCAAAAAAGAATACAGCAGTATAAACCCCTGCAGGCAGATTAGCCAGGTTTAACTGACGGGTTGATCCGTTCATAAAATTATCCTGCTTACATACCTGCCTGCCTGTTTCATCAAACAGTACCATGGTTTTTCCTATATTATCCTTGTCGAAAGCGATCGTAAAAATTCCCCTGTTAGGATTGGGATAGATATACACACTACTGCCGGATCTGCCTTCAACCTTAACTACCTGTATAATGGAATACGTGGTTTTCCCGTCAATGTCTTCCTGCCTGATCCTGTAATAGAAAATACCTGTTCCTGGTATATCACGGTATGTATAGGTATTGATACTGCTGCTGTTAACAGCTCCGGCCAATTTTGCCAGGCTTATATAATGTACTCCATCACTTGATCTTTCGGGATAAAAATATTTATTGTTTGTTTCAGATTCTGTTTTCCATTCCAATTGAACCTGTACCCCTGACCTGGTTGCTGTAAATGAATACCAGCTGATTGGTAATGGGGGAGTTATAGTACAAAACTGGTTTATGGCTACCGGGGTTAAGAAAGCGTTCATATACATCCGGATACCATTGATATCTTCCAGGTGGGTAAGATTTGTGAAATCATGATTTCCCAGGTAGAAAACCATTCCTCCCCTGGTATTTACATCTATTAATTTGGATACACTGGCTCCAATATTGTTTGTACCCCCTACTGTACTGGGATCGTTTTGAATCATATACCCGCTGTTTGCCCAGCTGCTATTGATATCCCAGCTTTGCAGGTGGCCGGTTTGTGTTGAATGATAATAACCATCATATTGGGCAAAGCTCAGGTCATTGTTGGTATAACGATCATTGCCATAATGCAGGTTATGGTGTATAATGCCGGTTGTTGTCTGCAGGAATCCATGGTCAACATGGTCCTCATAAGATTCTACAGCTGCGCATTGTGCTAAAAAATTTCCGCCAGATTGCACAAAAGCCCTGATGCCATGTATGGCAGTATCAAAATCAGCAGTACCTACTTTGGTATTATGAGGTTCAGATGCAAAAGTAAAGCAGCTGGTAATTAAATTTTGTCCAAGATTCACTCTCCAGTTTGTATCCGGAATACCTGCATCTGCCATAAAGCCAATATGAATAGCCTGGTTTCCACCATCTTTCAATATGGCAGCTTTTGGTTTAAAACCAGTAAGGTTGTACCGGATATCTACACTTGGCACATCTGCTGTTGTTTTATATACACCGGGCCTGTTATTTCCTGTTAAAGAAACTGCCGGAATACTACCGGTGGGGTTATAATAAAAAGAGTCTATCAGCATTTCAACTCCGGCAGTATCTGATGCAAAAATCACAAAAGGCCCTGCCTTAAAATCACGGGTGGCAGCGACTGCAGTAACCGGTTTTATCCTGGATGCCATAGCTGTAAAATCAATATCATCCTTTAATTTCCCGGATTTAATTACCCATTTAATTTTAATGTTCCGGTTAAGCAAAAACACAACCAGGCCGTAGGATTTTAAATTAAAATCACCTGCGGCATTAACCTGGTTGGTATTGTCCATAGCAATAACATAACTACCTGCAGGCAGTATCTGCAGATCGGCAACGGGATTAGGAAGGTCTTTATTTTGTGAGCATGCCAATACAGGTAATAACAGCATTGCCATTAATTGTAAATACTTTTTCATGATCGTAGTTTTAATAAAATGAACAGATTTGTTTCGTCCACCTCATCAACATCCGATCATTAAGTAATTACCAGAACAGAAATCTCTGATAAAAACAAGCATGTATACATCTAAAAATTCCTGTCCTTTTTTAAACTATCACCGCCTAATGAGCGGTATGTTGTAGTCGTTAAACCGGTGTAAGTTTATATCAGAATAAATCACAGGCAAATGACTGCTATCAACATGAAGATTGATTCTTATCAACAGAAAACAGCGCGGGTATTAGCCTGTATTTACATGTGATCAAAGTTGTTTAAACTGATTTTACAGGAAAAGAACACAACAGGTTGTGATGATAAGAAAGATCAGATTAATGATAATTAGTATAACAGTGCACGTAAATGGTATCAGCTATTGCAATTTCATTTTTAATTGATTAAATTTCTGAGAAGGCTGTGATCTTTCAACTGCCTGACCATAATTATTAAAGCATTTTGATCATGAAAAAAATATTTTCTGTTCTGCTGGCGGCTATCTGTTACTCTTGTTTTGCTGAAGCACAGAGTGTTGGAATTAACAGCACGGGTAATCCTGCCAATGCTTCAGCCGGACTGGATGTAGCATTCAGCAACAAAGGCATCCTGATCCCACGGGTTGCTTTAGCTTCTGTTACGGATGCGATTACTATAACTTCTCCTGCAACCAGTTTACTCGTTTATAGTTCCGGCGGTGCCATTACTGATGGTTATTATTACAACAGCGGTACTCCCGCTGCTCCCAACTGGTCTTCCTTTATAACAACTGCTTCAGCCAGCAATGGCTGTTTTAATAACTGGCAGTTGTTTACTGCCAATGGAAATTTTACCGTACCACCAGGTGTTACCAAAATAAAAGTATGTGTGTATGGTGGTGGTGCAGGTGGGGGCTGCGGAAACATTCCAGGAGGCGGGGGTGGTGGAGCCGGTGGTTATGCCGAAGGAATTTTCACTGTAATTCCTGCAGCAGTTTATACGGTAACGATAGGCAGCGGAGGTATTGGTGGCATTTCGGGCTTACCCGGAACAAATGGAGGGGCTTCCAGCTTTGGTGCATTGATCAGTGCAACCGGTGGTTCAGGAGGAACCGCTGCCTCCTTTGGAGGGATCGGGGGAATGGGTAATGGTGGCTACCTGAATACCTCTTTGGGCAATGGTGGTTCAGGATCTACTGATGTGCTGAGTGGTAACGGAACCGGCGGCGGAGGTACAGGTGCCAATATATCGCCTGGTGGGTTTGGAGGTGGTGCAGGAGGTGGTGGCTTTGGTGGCGGAAACGGTGGCAATGGAGTATCGCCTGGTACAAATGCATTGCCCAATACCGGCGCCGGTGGTGGCGGTGGCGGTGGTGTAGGTGGTGGCGGAGGCAATGGCGCTGCTGGTAAAGTGATCGTTTTTTGGTAATCTTTTTTAATTACATCTTCTCCAGCATCTCTACCACACCTTCTCTTTTCAAGATCAAATAACCCAACCGGTCGTTACTGATGCCGTCTTTTAAATGATAACTGAAATGCAGCTGGTCGTTTATAACGGATGTTTCAAAGAATTTAAAATCGATATTGGGATATTTTTTCAGGTCTTCCCCTATCTCGTATAAATGGGTGGAGAGGATGAAAAGCGAGTTCTTCATTTTGAGCAGGCCTTCAATTACCGTGCTGCTGCACTTCATGGCATCCTGCACATTGGTACCTTTAAAAAGTTCATCAATGAGTATCAGCCATTTTTTCCCATCGCTTATTTTGGTGATGGTGGCTTTGATGCGCTGCACTTCGTTATAAAAATAACTTTCGCCTTTACTG
Organism: Ferruginibacter sp.; assembly: GCA_046070545.1. GTDB lineage: Bacteria > Bacteroidota > Bacteroidia > Chitinophagales > Chitinophagaceae > Ferruginibacter. The sequence goes on along the minus strand of JBJTMN010000378.1, from coordinate 2,654 downwards.
ATATTATCAACTACGTTTATGTTGCTGAGCATGCCATCAAACAAGGTAAGTTTCATCTGCTGCGCCGGTACACCCATGCCAATATGCGCCAGGAAAACAGCAGCACCTGCCGATTTGATGAAGGTACTTTTACCGGCCATATTGGCCCCGGTGAGGAACAGGAAATTTGTTTTCTGATTCAGCGCCACATCATAAGCCACCGGCTCATTTACCAGTAAATGATACAGTCCTCTTGCTTCAATGACCGGCTCTGCATTATGTACAAATTCGGGAAATACCAGGCCATGGTTTTCAACAGCCCGGGCCATTCCATACCAGGCATCTACCTGCGCATACAGTATAACCAGGTCAAGCATATTATGTTTATAGCCATAGCGTATAAAATGGGCCAGTTCCAGTTTTTGTGTATGGTTCATATCTTCGGCCCTGTTGGTCTTTGCTATAATGGAAAACTGGTCTTTGGTAATTATTTTATCAATTGCAGTCAGTACTTTTTGAAGGGGTGCCGGAATGTTTTCGCCGGCAAACAGTAGCTGCAACTGCTGAAACCCTTTGATGAACTCGAAGCAATGCTTGGCCGAATAGGTTACCAGGGCAAAGTCGGGGCCATGCAAAAGTTTATACGTATATGCTTCAATGATAGAAGGATGAGCCGGGATAAGGCTGATCTGCGAATCGAAGAATTTCTCAACCACCATCACCGTTCCGTTGCTGATCAGCTTAGGCCATTGCTGCTGCTTTTTAATAATTAACTTCAGCGTTTGCTGCACAGCTACAATTTCTTCCATGGTTCTTAATGCCGTAGAAAAATTGATCTTCATTTGTTCGCTTCCATGCGCTGTTGTGCAAAGATCAAGTTTTTCAAAAACCGACATGTCATCGCCACTATTGAACATTAGAAGGTCAGCTAGTGTGGTTTTGTCTATATCCATAGAGATTTAATATTGCAGATTTAATATGGAATATTGATTGCTGCTTTTAGTATAAAGTCTGCTCACAAATATTCAATATTAAATATTACCTATTACATATTTTATTGCCTGTTAAATAGCATTCTTTGTCCTTTTGCCGCTTCATCAAAGCTTCCGTTATTGTAAACCAGGTTGCCGCTCACAAAAGTCTTTTCTATAGATGCAGGAAACGTAAAATTCTCTAAAGGACTCCATCCGCATTTATAAAAAATATTTTCTTTGGTAACGGTTGAAGGGGAATTGTTGTCAACTACCACCAGGTCAGCAAAGTATCCTTCCCTGATATAGCCCCTGTTTGCTACCTGGAAACAATCGGCTACGGCATGGCTCATTTTCTCTGCAATTTTCTCCAGGGATATTCTTCCTTTCTTATTATAATGCAGCATTAATAAAAGCGGATGCTGAACCAGGGGCAGGCCTGCATGAGCGTGCTCGTAAGTGCCCTGTTTTTCTTCCAGGGTATGCGGTGCATGGTCGGTGGCTATAATATCAAGGCGGTCATCTAACAATGCCTTCCATAAAGCTTCTTTATTGTGTGGTGCTTTAATGGCAGGATTGCATTTTATTTTATAGCCCAGTTCTTCATAATCATCAGCCGTAAAATGCAGGTGATGTACACAAACTTCGGCAGTGATCCTTTTTTCTTTCAAGGGCATCATGTTACCGAAGAGCTGCAATTCTTTTTCGGTGCTGATGTGCAGGATGTGTAAGCGGCTTCCGTATTTCTGTGCAAATTTGATGGCTATCAGCGATGATTCAAAACAGGCTTCTTCATCTCTTATCAGCGGATGGTCTGATGGAGATAATGCTCCCTTCGCAGCTTTTATTCTTTCATAATTGGCTTTAATGATGCGCTCATCTTCGCAATGGGTAGCGATCAGCATTTCGCTTTCCCTGAAAACCCTGTCTAACGTATTATGACTATCTACCAGCATATTTCCTGTGCTGGCGCCCATGAATATTTTTACGCCACATACATCATGCTTACGATCATTCATTTTCAACACCTCATCTGCATTGGTATTGCTGGTGCCCATAAAAAATGAGTAATTGGCCAGCGATGTATTGGCAGCAATGGTATATTTATCTTCCAGCAGCTGCGGTGTTAAAGCATTGGGTATCGTGTTGGGCATTTCCATAAAACTGGTAACACCTCCTGCAACCGCTGCCTTGCTTTCGGTATAAATGGTTGCTTTATGTGTAAGGCCCGGCTCCCTAAAATGCACCTGATCATCTATTACACCGGGAAAAAGATGCTTTCCTTCGCCATTGATCTCTTCCACCTTGTACTTTGTTTCTATCTGCCCTGCAATTTTCTCTATCCTTTCGCCGTTAGTCAGAATATCCAGCGATTGAATTTTTCCTTCATTTACAAGCTGTATGTTTTTAAAAAGGTATTTTTGCATAACTTGAATACTGTTACTGTTAAACTAAAATTATCTGATGCAATTTATTAAAAGCTTATTCAAACTGTCGTTTTTTATTTGCCCTGCATTTGCAACAGCACAATCTACTTTTTTAACCCCGGGGTCAAAAGATGTGCATTTTGTTGACCGCATGGAAATAAAGCAGCAAAGAAATACAGATCTTAATTTTTCATCTGTAAGGCCGTTTAACAGGAAGTATATTGTAGAACAGGTTGAATTCATTGATAGTGCACGCCTGGGTTATATTGATACCCTG
>JBJTMN010000377.1:0-3172 GCA_046070545.1 Ferruginibacter sp. | reverse complement strand
ATGGGCAGAATTGCCCTGGCGCAAGACCTGTATCCTGTAATCAGGAAAGTGTTTTAAAAGCTTTTCCGATCAGGAGGCCGTTGTGATAGATTTCCATGGAATAGCTGCCCTTGATCAGCGCTCCTGCTTTGATCGAAAATGCAAGGCGTTTGGCTTCGCCCCTGGTATAGGTAAAATTAAACTTGTAGGAATATACTTTTTTACCGTTGGGTGTATTGAATGTGCCGGCATCCCAACCGGAGCCTTTTAAAACCTTTCCGTCAGGCTTAATGACGACCACCATCATTTCAGCGTTGGTGAGCTGACTGTTGAAATTCATGACCGTAAAAGCACCGGTGAATTTATCAGCCTTCTCAGACGAATTGGTTTCGGTTTCCCGGTCATCGTTACTGGTAATGGCAGCGAGGCGCAGGTCAGATGCAGTAAATGCTGACACAACCGGGTTCATTCTTTCCGGCTCTGTGCTTTGAACCATATTTGCAGCCAGGGAATTCTTGGCAGGAGGCTTGTCTGTACGCACCATATCATTCATCACATCCTGTAGTTTTTTATTTTCATTATCTACCACCTGGTTCTTTTCCCTGAGAACAGTTACTTTGGTTTGCAGTTCGCCTATCTTTTGCTTTGCTGCTGCAAAATTATTGTTTGAATTTTTGTTTTTCAGGATGTCGGCGATTTCACCGCGTAGCCTGTAAAATTCAGCCAGCTTGGCATCCAGCTGATTGCTCAATGAATCAGAATTTGTAAGGGTTGAGTCAAGCTTGAGATCAAGTTCCTTTAAGGCAGATGCATAAACCTCTTTTAATGAGTCGCTGACTTTCCTGGCTATAGCTGCAGAATCTTTGATTACATTCCCTGTTTCGGATTTGGCGACACCGTTCCTGGCATAGAAATTATAACCCCAGGTCCATATCAATACAAATGATACCAGCACCAGTAAAAGTGATACTAACAGCAACAACAGGGATTTAGTATCTCGCATGAGAAAGTATACTTCGTTTTAATTTATTTGGATACGTTCTGGTTAACATAAGCAGAGATCCAGCCAACAGATCCGTTCTTAACCAGGTAAAATTTCTTTCTTTCCACAACACCATCAAACTGCCTCATGATCTTTAATAACAACCCTGCTCCTGCCAGCAAAGCACGCTGATCAAAAACCTTGTTCACCTGTTTTACATCCTTACCCAGTTTTTCAGGATCTACCGTATTTTCCGGTTGGGTTTTAACAATATAATAGTCGGAGTACAGGGATGGGTTCTTCGAAAGCTTTTCGGTGAATTCGAGTACCTCATCATAGGTAACTCCCACAACTGCATTGTCGTTCAATTCAGGGGCAACCAGGGTAGCAACAGCCCAGGCAATACCTCCACTAAATGCTATATTGTCACTTTTAGGAAAAGCACCGCTGGCATTCACCGCGTAAATGATCTCATTATTCTCGGCACCGGCCAGTACACGGCTCAGCTGACTGTTATAATTTTCAAGGCTTTTATCTTCGCCCAGCATTTTGTCTGCAGCATTAAAAGCGCTTTTTGTTCCCCAGCTAAGCTGAAACAGCCTGAAGTCTTTGGTATTGCCATAAGGAAAATAACCTCCCTTCGTATTCCCGCTTCCAATATCTATCAGGAAAGTATTGTAACGCCTGGCTTCCGGTACAATGCCCAGGTGAGAAAGGCGGGCCTCTCCAACCACATCAATAACGGCTACTTTTCTTTCCGGTTCATTATTATTTAACCTGAATGCATTGATCAACTGGTCTATCCATATCTTCTTATCTTCTTTTTGTGCCTGGATATTTACCCCGCTGCTGATAGCGGTAAACACATGAGCAACCGGAATTTTATTTTGCTTAACCGCTACATCATATAAATTATTTAATGCTGCCAGTGTTGCCTGGTAGGTAGGCTGTGTAAATGAAATAAAGTCGGTGTTGACAGTAGTATCTTTTAAAATTTTAAATTCACCATCTTCGCCGGCTTTCTTATCCAGTTCAAGTACACTCATTTTCACACCTTTTGAACCAACTTCAATACCTGCATAAATATCAGAGGTCCCGAATTTCTGTACAACACTGTTTTGTGCTTTTGAAAAAAGCACAATGAGTAGTAAAGCAACTGTAAATAAAGAAGAGCGTTTTATGATTGTTGTAGGCATCTGGCTGCAGTTTGATCAAAATTAGCTAAATATAAACTGGGCATCCCCAGTTATGCACATGGTGTGAAAAAATTATACTATTCACAGACACCTGTTAAAAAGCCATTCTGCATCAGATCTTTGTGCAGAATGGCTTTATAAAAAAGTAAAAAATTATCTTACAAAATGATCACTTTTTCCATTACATCTCCTCCCCTGATATCATCAATCACATCCAGTCCTTCAATTACTTTTCCAAAGCAGGTATGTACTCCATCCAGGTGACTTGTATTTTGCCTGCTGTGGCAAATAAAGAACTGCGAACCTCCTGTATTTAAGCCACGATGAGCCATAGACATTACACCCCGGTCGTGGTATTGTTTGCTGCCTTTTAATTCACAGTTGATGGTATAGCCCGGACCACCTGTACCATTACCATTCGGGCATCCTCCCTGTATCATAAAATTGGGTATTACACGATGAAAACTAAGACCGTCATAAAAACCTTCGCTGATCAGTTTTTTAAAGTTTGCTACGGCAATGGGTGCATCGTCATCATACAATTCAAATTTCATTACACCTTTGTTGGTGTGAATTTCACCCTGCGTTAATTTAATTTCGCTCATTTTATTATTATTTTGTTTTTCAGATGCTGCGAAAATAAGGTTTCCCGCCCACTTTAAATAATTGACCGGGGCTGACTGATTATTGCTATTTTTATTTACAATATTATTTTCTATAGAAACTATTCATGGCCAGGACCCGCCCCCATATTTTGCCTGTAATTGTGATAGCGCAGTTCTTATGCACATCACTTTGGTTCGCGGGCAATGCGATCCTGCCGGAACTTTCTGTGCATTTACATATACCCCAACAGGTTTTGGGAAGCATTACATCTGCTGTGCAGTTTGGCTTTATTACCGGCACCCTTGTTTTTGCCACATTAATGATCGCAGACCGTTACCCGCCTTCAAAAGTTTTTTTTGTCAGCGCTTTGCTTGCCGCCCTTTCAAATGTGAGTATTGTATTTATAAGC
>JBJTMN010000376.1:0-2771 GCA_046070545.1 Ferruginibacter sp. | reverse complement strand
CTTCAATAAAAGTTACATTCTCAACCAAAGCACCAGGTTTGATAGCGTTGTAGATCTCTGGTTCTTTATCTTCACTCAGGTCGATACATTTTGCATAGCAACCGCCTTCAAAATTAAATACGCTGTCTTTGGTCCAGCCGTGTTCATCATCACCAATTAATTTACGGTTAGGGTCGGCACTTAAAGTGGTTTTACCGGTACCGCTTAAACCAAAGAACACAGCTGTATCACCAGCTGCACCCATGTTGGCGCTGCAATGCATGCTTAATACGTTGGCTTTTATAGGTAACACATAATTCAGCATCGTAAAAATTCCTTTCTTCATTTCGCCGGTGTAACCGGTTCCGCCAATTAAAATGGTTTTATGTGTAAAGCTTATCACGGCAAAATTCTCAGCACGGGTACCATCAACAGCCGGATCTGCCATAAAGCTGGGTGCCTGTATGATATGCCAGTGTGGTTCAAATGTATCAAGGTCTTTTTCTTCGGGGCGGATGAACATATTGTAGCAGAATAAATTGCTCCACGGGTTTTCATTGATCACCCGTAAACGAAGCCTGAAAGCTTCTTCGGCACAGGCGTAGCAGTCACGAACCCAAAGTTCTTTACCTGCTAAATGTGCCAGCATTTTCTCCTTTAACTGAAAAAAGTTCTTCTCTTCAAAAGGGATATTAAAATCATTCCAATGAACTGTGTTCTCGGTTAGGGCATCCTTTACGGTAAATTTATCTTTAGGGCTGCGGCCGGTAAATTTTCCGGTGTTGATAACCAGGGCGCCGGTATCATTTAAAACACCATCGCCACGTTGTATGGCCTGTGCAGTTAACTGATCAGGGGCAAGCTGGTAATGTAGATTTTGTGTGGGGTTTAATCCCAGTTTTTTCAAAGCATCCAATGGGGGGGCAATTGTAGTTTGAACTGACATAGCAAGTAATTGTTTTAAGATTCGCAATCGATTGCGCAAAGTTAGGTAATTGTGTTTTTAAAAGGCTTATCAACAAACGTATATTTAAAAATAGTAAGCTTAAAAACACTCATGATTTGAAATTTTCTAACATTTTCTGTTTCATTTGAATACATTCAAATAATAGCGCCATAAATTTAATTTTCTTGATTTTTATTGAATCAATGCAGTGAAGAGTTATTATAAATTTACCTGATTCATATCACCAATTTACTGCCATTAAAAGAAACTATTAAAATGTATATTGCAGCATAAACAACTTGTATGAAATATCTGCCACTTAACCCCGAAATATTTGTGCAAAACCGCAAACGTTTTGTAGAAAGAATGGAAAAAAATTCCATAGCCATTTTTAACAGCAATGATGAATTGCCTACCAATGCCGACCAGTTGCACAGGTTCAAGCAAAACTCCGACCTCATCTGGCTTTCTGGTATTGAGCAGGAAGATACCATGCTGATCTTGTTTCCGGATAATCCTGATCCCAGGTACCGGGAAGTACTGGTGCTGGTAAGGCCCAATGAACTCAAAGAAAAATGGGATGGCCATCGTTTGAGGGCGCACGAAGCAACTGAAATTTCGGGAATTAAAACCATCATCTGGTTAGATACACTGGATGGTTTATTACAACCATGGATCCATCTGGCAGATACAATATACCTGAACACCAATGAAAATGACCGTAAAGCAAACCTGGTACCGGTACGTGATTACCGCTATGCAGAAATGATGAAACAGCGTTACCCGCTGCACCAGTATAAACGCAGCGCCAGGATCATGAAAGACCTGCGTGCCATTAAAACTGCACACGAAATTGAAGTGATGCAAAAAGCCATTGACATTACAGACATTACATTCAGAAGGGTGATGCAGATCGTTCAGCCCGGGATCATGGAATACGAAATTGAGGCGGAGATCTATCATTCTTTTCTCTCTCAAAGGGCTACGGGTCCTGCTTATGGCAGTATCATTGCCAGTGGCGACAGGGCACGTACCTTACATTATGTTGAGAACAGTCGTGAATGTAAGGATGGTGAACTGGTGCTGATGGATTTTGGAGCAGAGTATGGTAATTACTGTGCCGATCTTACCCGTACTGTGCCGGTAAATGGTAAGTTCAGCCGCAGGCAAAAAACGGTGTACAATGCCTGTTTACATTTACACCAATATGCAGCCAGCATTTTAAAACCCGGCATCAGCATTGTTGATTACACCGAAAAGATAGGTGATGAAGCAACGGTAGTTTTTCAAAAAATAGGATTGCTGAAAAAGTCAGACATTAAGAATGAAGACCCTGAGAACAGGGCTTACCGCAAATATCTGTATCATGGCATCTCTCATCACCTGGGTATAGATGTGCATGACCTGGGTACCAGGACAGCACCGGTAAAAGCAGGTATGGTATTTACCATTGAACCGGGAATTTATATTGAAGAAGAACAGATGGGTGTTAGAATTGAGAATAATTTCTGGATTACACGTAATGGGAATAAAGACCTGATGAAGAATATTCCGATCACTGTGGAAGAGATTGAAGCATACATGAAAAAATAAAAGAAATTTGATGATTTGATAATTTGCTGATGTGGTGAAGCCGGGTCACATGCAAATTATCAAATCACCGAATCATCAAATCCACAGCATGAAAAAAATCCCCAATCTTTTTACTCTACTCAATCTTTTCCTGGGCTGCATTGCCATTGTTTTTGCATTGCAGACAGAGAACATTTCCATTTATGTTGGTGAAGATCTGAGTACGCATTATAATATCCCCGAAAAAATATCCATAGCTGCTTATTTTATTTTT
>JBJTMN010000375.1:0-2154 GCA_046070545.1 Ferruginibacter sp. | reverse complement strand
GTGGTGTTAAAGAACCAACGGATATCAATGCACTGTGTGATGAATATTTACGCCTGGCTTATCACGGCCTGCGGGCAAAGGACAAATCATTCAATGCCACGATGAAAACAGATTTTGATGAAAGAATAGGCAAGATCAATATCATTCCGCAGGATATTGGGAGAGTGATCTTAAATTTAATTACCAATGCATTTTATGTGGTAGATGAAAAAAAGAAAGCCCTTCAACAAGCTAAGGGTGACAACTATGAGCCGACAGTTTCTATCAGTACAAGAAAAATAATGGATAAGGTTGAGGTGAAGGTTGCCGATAATGGCAACGGCATTCCTCCAAAAGTATTAGATAAAATATTTCAACCCTTTTTTACCACCAAACCCACGGGGCAGGGAACCGGGCTGGGGTTAAGTTTAAGTTATGATATTGTAAAAGCACATGGCGGGGAGCTAAGGGTTGAAACAAAAGAAGGTGAAGGATCCCTGTTTACCGTATCGGTCCCTGTACATTAAATTTTATATCCGGTATCAACGTTAAAAAAATAAACTAACAGATGAGAAGCACCATTTTTGCATTTTTGATTTTACTGTTCTCGCTTTCCGGAAGGTCACAAAACGCTATTTACCGCGTGACAGATGCCAGTAAGGTTCCGGATCTGACAAATACCCGGATACATTCCGGTAATGATACCTTGATAATGACCGTGAGCCGCGACCTGTACAATTATTATTCAGAGACTAATGATGACAGTGCACTTTTCTACGGCGAACTATTGCTCAAAATTGCCAGGAAACATAATTTCAAACTCTGGCAGGCGTTCGGCTTGTATAGTCTGGGATACATCCATAAGGCGCAGTCAAATTATACCAAAGCCTTTGAGGTTTACACCGAGGCCCAAAAGATCGCGGAAGACGCTGCTTCGGAAAAGAACATTCCTTACATCGATTTTTTTACATTCAATGGCAACCCGCATGATGCACGATATATAGTGCTGGGGAATATCCTGGATGATTTTGCGGGATTATATAATAATGTCAGCGACAGCACGAAGTTTGTTGAATTTGAAGAGAAAGCAAGAGAGGTAGCCGAAAGTATAAAGGATAGTATCACACTTAGCCTGATCTGTATTCACAAATCGGGTAGATTTTCAAAAGGTCCTGAGTACGCATACCAGCTCACCCGCCAGGCATTTGCATATGTAGAGAAGCAACCCTTCGTGTATAAAAGCCTTATATATAATTCACTCGGCTATTATCAATTGAATAAAAATCATTTTGATTCAGCCTCGTTTTTTTTTCAGCAAGCGATCCAAAGTAATCTTAGTCAAAACATGTGGAACTTACTTACCGGAAGTTACGGGGTTATGTCATTTTTCCATTGGAAGATGCAGCATCTGGATTCCAGTTTATATTATGCAAAATTATCGTTACAAACGGCATTACGCACGGGTAATGGGAGGTCGCTGCAGCCGGCCTACACAAGAATGTCGGCAGTGTATTTTTCTATGAATGAGGCAGACAGCTCCCTGAAATACCTGCGCATATCGAACAGGATTCGGGACAGCTTGCAGAATATCCGTAATAAAAATTTAAACCAGTTCATGGCAGCCGGCATGAATGAGCAGATAAAGCTGGCACAACTGGAACGCTTAAGGATCGAGAGCCGCAACAAAACCAGGACCTATTTACTTTTAGCCGGGCTGGCCGTTTTATTGATCATTGGATTATTACTTTACAGGAACAACCGGCAAAAACATAAGGCGAATATTGAATTGGAGAAAACTTTGTTAGCCTTGCAATCTACCCAGGCCCAATTGATCCAATCCGAAAAAATGGCCAGCCTCGGTGAACTCACAGCCGGCATAGCCCATGAAATTCAAAACCCGTTGAACTTCGTCAATAATTTTTCGGAAGTAAATAAGGAATTACTAACCGAGATGCATGAAGAAATTGAAAAAGGAAATTTTGATGAAGTGAAGTCCCTGGCAAAAGATGTCAGCGACAATGAAGAAAAAATAATTTTTCATGGTAAACGTGCCGATGCCATTGTAAAAGGGATGCTGCAACATTCAAGAAGCAGCAGTGGTGTTAAAGAACCAACGGATATCAATGCACTGTGTGATGAATATTTACGCCTGGCTTATCACGGCCTGCGGGCAAA
>JBJTMN010000374.1:0-2974 GCA_046070545.1 Ferruginibacter sp. | reverse complement strand
GATCGTGGGAGGCTCGGGCACTTATGTTGCTTATTCGGCCGGAAATTTTGTAACTCCCATTCAGCAGATATCCATTGTTGGATATGATTTTCCGCAGGAAGAAATGGACGAAATGAAAAAGCGTGGTGTATCACTGGAAGGTGTTGAAATTGTAAAAGACAAAAAATCATTTTTCTGGAGTGGTAAATACCACCTGGATATGAACAGCCGCGATACACTGGTTACCGATCTGAACGTACTGGCCGATTTTAACCCCATAGTGCCTGATAGCTACCAGGGAGCCGAGTTTTTAATACTGGGCAACCTGGCACCAGATATCCAGATGAGTGTGATCAACCAGCTAAAAGTACGTCCTAAGCTGATCGTTATGGACACCATGAATTTCTGGATGGATATTGCCATGGACGGACTGAAGGAAGTATTGAAAAAAGTGGATGTACTGCTGGTGAATGATGCAGAAGCCCGCCAGCTGAGTGGCGAACTTTCGCTGGTAAAAGCGGCTAAATCCATCATGAAGATGGGCCCTAAGTTCCTGATCATAAAAAAAGGAGAACACGGCGCTTTACTGTTTCATGAAGATCATGTGTTTTTTGCACCTGCATTACCATTGGAAGAAGTATTTGACCCGACCGGTGCAGGAGATACCTTTGCCGGTGGCTTTATCGGCCATCTTGCCAAAACTAAAGATATCAGTTTTGAAAATATGAAGACAGCCATCATCGTGGGCAGTGCCATGGCCAGTTTCTGTGTTGAAAAATTTGGCCCCGAAAGGTTAAAAGAAATTACCAGGGCAGATATTGATGCCAGGCTGGGCGAATTTGTACAGCTGGTTAATTTTGATATTGACCTGGTATAAATTTATCTGTTATACATTTTTTATGATTGCCGGTATTCTGAATGCCGGCAATTTTGTTTTAATGGCAATTGATCCACGTTGCAGACAAGGACCAGCATTAATTCCTTCTTGCCAGTACGATCGTGTTCTTAAATTGTTTTTTCTTTCCGTCTAAATTAAATACCTCGGTAAAAAATATATAGATCCCAACCGGCAGTTTCTGAAATTTTTCTCCCAGCCCATCCCAGCGGAAACTGCCTTTTATACCGCATAAGGCATTACGCTGCAGGTAACGCACCGCCCGGCCATTTGCATCAAAGATGGTGATATTGGCTACATAGCCAGGCGAAGGAAAACTGTAATCAACGGTTGCAAAATCATCCTGGCCATCGTTATCCGGCGAAATAATTTCAGGGTCCAGTTTTATTGCTCCCTGCACCTGCATATCAAGCCTGTATTGAGAATTCTTGTAGGTAGGTGTTCCATAACCAACACTGGTGGCGGCGCTATGCCAGTTCTCTTCATTTTGTGTGGCTGCATTATGATCTATCCGCTCCAGGGCCACTCCTTCGCGGTTATCAATTAATTTAAAATGCCATTTTTCATCATACTGTAATTCATCCACAATCTTTCCCTGGGCATTTAAAATGATCACATCTCCCTCGTCATCATTGAAAGATGGCATGGAAGCTACAGTAACAAATGCATCCATATTCTGTGTAATGAAATCTCTTTTAACGATCACAGGATCTTCTGTGATCACCATAAAATCCTGCGGGAATAATAAATAATTATCAGTACTCAGTTGTTTGATACTGCTGATACTGCCCGTGCTGTTTCGGTTAGCAATATACGTTTGCTTCAGGTCGATGATCTTATTGCTGCGGTTATAGACCTCTACATAATCTGTTCCATTGGATTTTGGATTGAACAGAATTTCATTGATAACCATATCCAGGCTGTCGGCTTTTTCACTTAAACCAAGCCTTACTTTATTTTTTGTACCAATGGTATTGCCTTTGCAATCTGTTAGCGCCGACACAGTAATAGTATAAACTTTATTACGAAGCAGCGGCGTATTTAACCGTAAGCTTACTTTATCAAATGTGGGAGAAATTGTTACTGCAGTCTGCGGTGTGCCAATCCCGTCACTGATGCTGTAATTTACAGCCGTAGCAGCTTTCAGGCTATCCAGCGGTTCATCAAATACCAGGCTCATGTTTACACTGTCTGTTGCAAAGGCCCGCAGCAGTTGCGGAGCCTGTGTATCGGCATTAACAGCATCAACGGAATTTTTTCTTGCAGGAGTCCCGCCTTTTACATCCGTGCTTGCTTTCCAGTTTGTAAACCCGCTGCAGGGATTTTTGGTGTCGATCATTTCCAATGTCCAGCCACCATCTTTTTTCAATTCGTTCTGGTACCAGGCATCGGTATAACTAACTGTGTGTATGATCCTGTTTTGCGGGCTTCGTAAATAAATAATATCGCCGGTGTTATCCAGCGAAGGAAAACTGGTAACCGAGATAACCGGCCCATAGGCACTCATGGCCGCTACGGCACCGGCGGTGCAAACGATCACAAAACTATCGGGCAACAAATTATACGATGGCATGGTGCCGCTTTGTCCCGATGCATCTCCAATGCGCCAGCCCAGTAAATTAAAGGTTGTGGAAGAAGTGTTCCTTAATTCTATCCATTCGTTATTGGGTAAGGCTACCTGCGGCGAGGGATCGGCCATCAGTTCATCAATAACAATATCATAGCGGTTTGCAACCTGGGCATAGGAAATAAAACCACTGAGTATAAAAAAGACAAGGAGGTTGAATTTTTTAAACATGGGGTACGTATTTGTTCATTAAAAATATAAATTATTTAAAAGAAATACCAGTTTTCTGTTTACATTTGCGCACAGCATGCAAAAAATAAAATTCATAAAACAGTCAAAGAAACCATTTTCGATAAAGGGGGTTTGATGTTTTATTTTAAAAATAAGTACAGGCCTTCCTAAAACAGGAAGGCTTTTTTTTAACTTAAAAAATCTCTTTAAAAAAGAGACAGGGGGGAACAAAATATGAAAGTTGCAGTAGTTGGCGCCACCGGACTGGTAGGCACAAAAATGTTACAGGTACTGGCCGAAAG
>JBJTMN010000373.1:0-2852 GCA_046070545.1 Ferruginibacter sp. | reverse complement strand
GCCACGCTACGTGTATTGCTATAGGGCGCGTTAAAGACAGCTACGCCGTGAGCAGTTGCTGCGGAGAGGTCTACCTGGTTAACACCAATACAAAAGCAGCCGATAGCCTGTAGTTTAGGTGCTGCATCCAATATTTTTTTTGTTATCAGCGTTTTGCTGCGGATACCTAATAAATGAACATCTTTAATAGCAGCAATCTATTCCGGCTCGCTTAGGGCGCCGTTTATTTTTTTTACATTGGCGTACCCTGCAGCATTAAAATTTTTTACGGCTACATCACTTATATTTTCTAAAAAAAGAATATTGATCTTTTCTTTAGGATAACTGGTTATTTTTTTTTCGGCCATGATGATTACTGCGTATTTTGCACAAATATATTCTATCTAAAGCTTAAAAATTTATAATGGCATTTACAGCAACCAGGTTATACAGTCATACAATCATTTTTTTTATGGCTATGGCTGTATGGCTGTTTTTCAATAGTGGCTGCCATGCATCAACTTCATCCCCAAAAAACAGTACAGCAGACAGTATACCGATCATAAACCTTCCCAAGCCCGGCAAAATAAGCGCTTCAGAAGCGGAAAGGATCAAACAGGCTTGCCAGGCCTGGTACGATACGGTATTGATGCAAAAAGGTTTTAACGGCGGTATGATCGTTGCCAAAGACGGTAATATCGTTTTTGAAAAATATACCGGCACCGGGCATTTACCCGGCAATGATGCCATTACAGACAGCACCCCTATGCACATTGCATCTGTTTCAAAAACATTCACCGCCATGGCTGTATTAAAACTGAGGCAGGATGGCAAACTGAATATTGATGATGAATTCAGTAAGTATTTCCCGGCATTCAGTTATCCCGGCTTAACCATACGCTGCCTGCTTAGCCACCGCAGCGGCCTGCCCAATTATAATTATTTTATGGAAACCCTGGGATGGGATAAAAGCCGTTATGTAAGCAATGAAGATGTATTGAATTACCTGGTTACCCGAAAAGGAGAACTGCCGGACATCAACCCTCCCTGTGCGCACTTCACCTACTGCAATACCAATTATGCATTACTGGCCTTACTGATTGAAAAGGTAAGCGGGTTAAAATATGCTGATTACCTGAACCGCAATTTTTTCAGGCCGCTGCAAATGAAGCATACCTATGTTTTTTCACTGGCCGATACCCTGAAAGCCATTCCCAGTTACAACTGGCGGGGTACAATGGAAACATTTAATTTCCTGGACCAGGTTTACGGTGATAAGAATATTTATACAACCCCGCAGGACCTGCTTACCTGGGACAGGGCGCTTACCTCCGGGCTGATCTTTACACCCGAAACATTGGAACAGGCCTATGCCCCTTACAGTAATGAAAAGCCCGGCCAGCACAATTATGGACTAGGCTGGCGCATGAATATATTTCCGGAGGGTAATAAGATCATTTATCACAATGGCTGGTGGCATGGCAGCAATGCAGCTTTTATCCGGTTACTTAAAGAAAAAGCCACCATCATATTAATTGGCAACAGGTTCAACAGGGCGGTATACCATGCCAAAGTACTTACTTCCCTTTTTGGCGATTACTACCTGCCTGCAGAAGAGGAGGAAACAGTTTCAAAAGATTCTGTAAAACCTGCAACACCGGTCCTGAAAACTGATACTGTAAAATCACTACCTGCAAAAAATTCTGTGAAAAGAAAAAAAGGAAAAAACTGAGTTTACCGGCACTTAAGCCAACTGCAAACAGGCTATTTAAATAAAAGCCTACAATTTTTG
Organism: Ferruginibacter sp.; assembly: GCA_046070545.1. Lineage (GTDB taxonomy): Bacteria > Bacteroidota > Bacteroidia > Chitinophagales > Chitinophagaceae > Ferruginibacter. The sequence goes on along the minus strand of JBJTMN010000373.1, from coordinate 1,081 downwards.
CAGGTTTTGCAGGTTTTTGCACAGCATGTGCAATATTTTTCGCCGAAAATTGCAGATTTCTGCACTTAAAATGCTACTTTGTTGCCAACTAACAAACGAATGCTTAAAAGAGAAAGACAGGCGTACATTGTACACCAGGTAAATCTGCACAATAAGGTATTGTCCAATACTTTAAGCAGCCAGATCGATGTTTCGGAAGACACTATCCGGCGTGACCTGCAGGAACTGGATGAAAAAGGAAAACTGATCAAGGTACATGGTGGCGCTTTATCTCATGCATTTAATGATATCACGTATCCCTCCAAAAAGATCTACTCACAGGATAACAAAAAGATCATAGGTGAAAAAGCTGCGGCTCTTATCCAGGACGGGATGTTTGTTTTAACCGGTGGCGGCACTACGATCATAGAAATGGCCAGGTGCCTTCCATTGAATCTGTCAGCAACATTCATTTCAGGAAGTATACCTGCCATCGTGGAATATATGCATCATCCGCTTATTGACGTGATCGTTGTAGGTGACAAATTATCTAAAAATTCAAAAATTACCCTGGGCGCCGATGCCATTGCAAGAATAAATACGCTAAAACCGGATATCTGCTTTCTTGGTATCAATGCAATAGATTTGCAACATGGCATTACAGACAATGATTGGAATGTGGTACAGTTAAAACAGTCGATGATTGAAGCATCCAAAAAAGTAGTTTGCCTTACCATATCCGAAAAGATCAACAGCATACAGCCGGTAAAAGTATGTGACCTGGGCAAGGTAGATATATTGATAACTGAATTACCAAAAGATCACCCTTCGCTGCAACCGTATGCAGCGGCGGGTATAACCGTAATGTAAAAGAGCAACTACATATTTTTTAACAAACCAAAACAACACGTATGAGAAAATTTACAAACAGATTGATTGCTTTTCTGTTTTTCCTTATTCCGCTGATAACACAGGCGCAAAACCCTGTTTCCGGCAGAGGGCTCGACGAAAAAGGCAAACCGGTTGTGGGAGCTTCAGGAGTTTTAAAAGGCGCTAAAACAGGAACAAAAACAGATGCAAACGGAAACTTTACCATTACAGC
>JBJTMN010000372.1:0-3991 GCA_046070545.1 Ferruginibacter sp. | reverse complement strand
GATGGGATATCGGATCTCATCTTCGTTGGTCTTGCGCTGTAACAGGTCGAGCAATCCATTCTTACTTACATACCTTTTATTGTTCAGGTTCATTACCAGGCCCGCATTCAGGTAACAGTAATTCCAGAACTGGTTATCCAGGTATTCCTGCACAAAATGAAAGTTCTTGAATATCTTATCATCCGGTACAAAAGTCACCAGTGTGCCGTTCTCTTCGGTAGTTTTAACCTCTTTGTGTTCCTGTGTCAACACCCCTCTTTCAAATTCAGCAGTTTTTTCTTTCCCATCCCGGAATGCAGTTACTTTAAAATAATTGCTGAGTGCATTTACGGCTTTTGTACCCACACCGTTCAATCCCACGCTTTTTTGAAAAGCCTTGCTGTCGTACTTGGCCCCGGTATTTATTTTACTCACCACATCAACCACTTTACCCAACGGAATACCGCGGCCGTAATCACGTACGGTGATGGTCTTGTCTTTAATGGTAACATCCACATGTTTGCCATACCCCATGGTGTGTTCATCAATGCAGTTATCAATAACTTCCTTCATCAGAACATAAATGCCGTCATCGGGACTGCTGCCATCTCCCAGTTTACCAATATACATACCGGGGCGAAGCCTGATATGCTCTTTCCAGTCCAGGCTGCGTATGGATTCCTCGTTATAATCGTTCTTTTCTATCTCTGCCATGGTTTTGTTAATACGTTAATCCGTGTGGTCTCGACTGAAAGAAAATCCGTTATTTGATTGATGCACCAAAACGGATTAACGGATATACCAATTAACGGATTAACCTTTTTTAGTGCTGCGAATATAACTGAATGAGGGGATTTTTGATGGGGGCGAATTATCCACAATTATTTGAAAAATGTGAGCAAAAAAAAGAACAGCCAAAATCCCCGCCAGTACTGACTTCAATTGGTTTATGGCATGTCAGAAATCATAACATAAAAACCTTGCCGGCTTTACCTTTATTAAAATTTATATTATGAAAGTATATGCCATATTATCAATCATGACAGCAGCTCTGTGTTTTTCTTCCTGCAGCTCTACCAAAACAACCTCTTCCTGGAAGGCTGAAAATGCCAAAACAAAGCCATATCATAATATTATGGTTTGGGGGCTTTTAACCGAAAAAGACAGCAGCACCCGCCGCCAGATGGAAATGCACCTGGTCAATGACCTGGTCAGCAAAGGTTACCATGCTGTTTCTTCCCTGGATGTTTATAAAGCAAAAGCTTATAAAAAACTCACTTCTTCGGAGATCCTGGACGAATTTAAAGCTACCGGAATTGATGCCGTAATAACCATGGCCTTACTGGATAAGGAAAAGGAAGAAAAGTACTACCCGGGAGGATACCAGAACATGCCCTCCAATGTTTATGGAAACCTGGATAAATACTATTCAACCATCTATGAAAAAGTATATACACCTGGCTACTATATAACCACCACCACTTATTTCTGGGAAAGCAGTCTTTTTGAATTACCTGCCTCAGTCATGATTTATTCGGTACGCACTGAATCATTTGACCCGTTCAATACCGATATACTGGCGCATGAGAACGGACAGATCATTATCAGGGATATGGTCAAGAAAAAACTGATCCTGGATGTGGCTCCCAAAGAAGAAGAGTAAGCAGGAAGATTCAGATATTTTTTTATAGTAGCTTTATAAAAAAAATCAGATGAATCTTGACCTTACCAACAAAACTGCTCTTGTGTGCGGAAGCACCCAGGGACTTGGATACGCCAGTGCAGTTGAACTTGCTTTACTGGGTTGTAACGTGATATTAATGGCCCGCAATGAAGACAAACTTAAAGAGGTTGTAAAAACACTTGATAGTTCAAAAGGACAGCAACATCATTACCTGGTTGCCGATTTTTCTAATGCAGATGCGGTAAAAAATGTCATTACTGATTATGTAAAAGATAAGATCATACATATCCTGGTAAATAATACCGGTGGCCCCGCCGGCGGAACAGCACTACAAGCCGGAGCTGCCGATTTTTTGTCAGCTTTCAACAATCATCTGATCAATAACCACCACCTCATGCAGGCAGTTGTGCCGGGTATGAAACAGGCTGGTTTTGGAAGGATAATCAATATCATTTCCACTTCGGTAAAAAGTCCTATAGCCGGCCTGGGCGTCAGCAATACCATCAGGGCAGCTGTTGCCAACTGGGCAAAAACACTGGCTACAGAACTGGGCCCATCTGGCATTACCGTTAATAATGTGTTGCCGGGTTTTACCAAAACCGTGAGGGCAGATTATGTGATATCATCAAAAGCAAAAGCTGCAAATATTACTGAGGCCGAGGTAATGAAACAGCTGGTGGCCGAGATACCTGCAGGCAGAATAGGCCAACCTGAAGAGTTTGGGGCTGCAGTGGCATTTTTATGCTCACCCGCTGCAGCCTATATCAATGGAATTAATTTGCCGGTTGATGGCGGCAGGCTGGGTTGTTTATAAAGCAATGAATGGTTTTCGTTTATTGAGAAATAATATCTACTTTGTCCTTTCTTAAAAAAAAATACGTATGAAATTATATGGTTTAATAATCACAGCGTCCCTGTTCATGATCGCTGCAGTCAGCTGCAAATCAAAAACTGCCGGCGACCTGATCGTTAATAAATGGCATTTGTATGAAATGAAGGGTAAAGATGCTGAAACAATACCCGATTCTGTAAAAACAAAAATGTATAACGAAGCATCCATTGAGTTCACAAAAGACGGCAGGTATCAAACCGTTGGTATGGGCACGGGTACTCAAAAAGGCTCATATCATTTTTCTAACGATGGAAAGCAATTGATCACAACAGAAGATGGCGGCATGGCAGATTCTGTTTCTTTGATGGAACTGACAGCTACCAGGTTGACCGTAAAGGATGCCAAAGCGGATTTTCAGATCAGTTTTAAACCACATTAAGCCGTCAAAATATCTATATGCAGTTTTGTTACCGGCAGATTATTTTTTAGAAATGCAACTATTCTGCTTTTTACATACTCTGAAAAGCAGATAGTAACCTTAATTTAATTTTCAAATCATATGAACTCATTTATTTAAACTTTAATTTTCAAATCTAAAAATCAAAAAAAATGAAACTGACAAAATTATTAATGGCTGTGGTTGTATCGGCCACTTTGCTTTTTGCAGGCTGCAAGCCAAAAGATTCAGATATTAAAGCCGCTGTTGAAAAAGCATTGAAAGCAGATCCCATGATGAGTAACACAACTGTTGATGTGAAGGACGGGGTGGTTACCATGGGTGGCGAATGTAAGGATGATGCCTGCAAGAACATGTGCGAAACAACTGTAAAAAATGTTAAAGGCGTAAAATCGGTAGTAAATAACTGCTCAGTTACTCCGCCACCGCCTCCTCCACCGGCACCGGCTTCTTTAACAACTGTTTTAGATGCGGCTACCCAGCAAAAAGTAAAGGATGGATTAAAAGATATCGCAGGTGTTACTGTAGAATTTTCGGGCGATAAGGCTGTTTTAAAAGGAGAAGTTACCAAGGCTGACAGAATGAAGATCATGCAAATGCTTGCATCTGCAAAAGTACTTTCTGATGTAAGCGGTCTCGCTGATAAAAAATAAATAATTAATCATTTAAAAAATAAATAAAATGGCATTACAAGATAAATATGCAGAGTTACTGCAGGCAGCTACCACCATGGGTGTTGCAAACTTAGCTTCTGCAGAACAAGCAGGCGTATTACATGTTAGCGGTACAGCAAACAGTACTGCAGATTATGATGCACTATGGGCATTATATGCAAAGATCGACCCCAATATGGCCAGTGGCGACCTGATGTTGAACATTGATATTAAAGCCGACGCCGGTGCACAACTGAAGGTTACAACCGACAGCACCAATCTGAACATCAGAAGCACTCCAAGCACTGAAGGTGAAATTGTTGGAAAAGCAGCCCATAACGAAGTGGTTACGCTGGTGGAAAAGACGGATGACAGCTGGTGGAAAA
>JBJTMN010000371.1:0-2011 GCA_046070545.1 Ferruginibacter sp. | reverse complement strand
ATATCTTTCATGTTGACATTATTGACATAAATATTTTCCACCATGCCGCCACGGCCACGGTTGGTTTTAAAACGCAGGCCGATATCGGTACCGATAAAAGTACAGTTGCTGACAAACATATTGTTGGTGCCACCGCTCATTTCGCTGCCCACCACAAAACCTCCATGGGCATGATACACCGTGCAATTGTTTACAATTACATCCTGTGTTGGCATGCCTCTTTTTCTTCCTTCGGCATCACGACCGCTTTTTATGCAAATACCATCATCACCGGTATCAAAATTGCAATCTTCCACCAAAGCATTTTTACAACTCTCCAGGTCAAGCGCATCGGTGTTGGTGCCATACCAGGGGTTTTTTACCTTCAGATTTTTAATAGTGATATGCTCACTCATCATCATGTGCGTTGTCCATGCTGGTGAGTTCTCAAAAGTCACATCTTCAATCAGGATATTCTTACACTGGTAGATGCGTATCATGTTCGGGCGCAGGAAATCTTTTACATCCTCAAAATCAACCAGTTTTTTTCCATCGGTAAGTTTACCGATATTGTTTGTCAGAGAACCTTTCAGTGCTTTTTCGGATGAGTACCATGTTTTTTTATCGGCAGATAACACTCCACCATAGTCCTGCAGATGTTGCTTCCATTGCGTTTCGGTAAGTTTTTCTTTTTTTACAGGGCGCCAGTAAAAACCGTTACCATTCATAATACCAGGACCGGTAATAGCAATATTCTCCAGGTTTTCTGCAACTACAGGAGATTGACACCTGGCTGCATCAACACCTTCAAAAGAAGAGGTAACCAGGGGGTATTGGTTAAAGTCGGGACTGAATATCACCAGGGCTCCTTTGTCAAGATGCAGGTTGATATTACTTTTCATGATGATGGGGCCGGTAACAAAAGAACCACGGGGAATGAGTACAGTACCGCCGCCCTGTTTAGCACATTCATCGATCGCTTTATTGATAGCAACAGAATTCAGCGTCATGCCATCTGCAATGGCACCATAGCTCAGGATATTAAACGTGTCTCTTTTAAAATGCGGCGTGTAAATTTTTGGCAACTCAAAAGCAAACTTTTCCTTAAATGCAGCTGGCTTTAAATATTTTGCCAAAGGCAGATTTTGTTCTTTGATACTCTGGCATACCAGTGATGCCATTGAGGAAGCACCATACTCGCTGAAATGCGTATTGTCTTCAGCCTTGCCTTTATAATTTTTAAAATGATTAGGAGGAATGTTTAAAAACAAACGCCTGCTGTTTTCAACACCTTCCTTAACCAGCAGCGCTTCGCTGCTTTTATGCAGGTCGATAAGCGGCACATTCATCATGGCTGCTACTTCTTTAACAACCTCTGGGTAATATCCATGCTGATCCACAAACTTTCCGGCGTCATCAAATTTCCGGCGCATAACCGGAGTAATTAAAATGGGATTTGCTCCCTTGCTTCTTACATCATTTACAAAACGCACCAGGTTTTCCTTGTACAAGGTATGCGCCGGTGCCGAACGGTTGCTGTCTTCCAACTTGCTGTCGTTATGACCAAACTGGATCATCACATAATCACCTGCCTTCAGCCTGCTCATTACCGTATCCCAGCGATGCTCGTTAATAAAACTTTTGGTACTTCTTCCGTTAACAGCATGGTTCTGTATTTCTACCTCATCCGTCATGTATCTTGGAAAAAACTGCCCCCAGCCTCGTTCAGGATTTTCATCAAGCGGTTTATCAGCCATGGTGCTGTCACCAACCAAAAAAATGGTAGTTTTTTTCACAGGCGCCAGGAAAGCAAATCCGCTTATAATAAGTAATATCAAGATGAGGCTTTTTTTCATTGCAATCGATCGTTTTCGCTTACCAATTTTACCGATATTTCTACTGTTAACAGGGTAATAAAAGATGTTTATTTACGCAATCGTTCCCGATAACGATACCAGTTTTTACGGGCCTTTTTTTATTGAACTTTTACAGCCTGCCGGGCCAGTAATTCCCACTGTCCGTGCAGCTTTTG
>JBJTMN010000370.1:0-2896 GCA_046070545.1 Ferruginibacter sp. | reverse complement strand
GCCCTTTCTAGGCTTCACTTTGCACATTGTCTGATGCATAATAAAATAGCTGCTGCCCGTTGGGTGTTTCAAAGATCCCCTTGTCTTCATTATAACTGCCATTGGTTAAGAACTGCAGCATTAAAAAAGGATGTGTGGTTCCGCCTTTTCGCAGGTTAATTTCAATGGCATAGTGTTTCCAGTTATCATTTTCTTTTACCGAAATAAAATCGATGCTGAACCTTCCAAGCACCCCTTCTTGTTTCAAAACCTCAGCTATCGCTTTTGACTGTTCCGAAATTTGTGAACGATAGGCTTCATCTGCCGGAAAGTATGCTCCCACAAATATCTGGCCTGTATCACCGGTAAGCACCTGGTCATGGGTAGAAATAACATCTACCTGTCCCAGTGGATTAATACGGCATTGTACCGATGGTGAAGCTTTGATATCACCTTCTACAAAAGCCTCTGCAATTCCCTCCATCAACGTAAATTTTTCCATGAACAGATCGGTGTTCAGATCTGCTGCAACCGGTTTCAGCACATCACACAGGTTGCAGTCTATCCAGTCATGCATTAATTTTCCCGAAAGATTTTCGGGGTATCTGAAAACAGCATTACCATCGCCCGAAAAGCCGTCATTTAATTTGATGACTGCTTTTTTTAACTGAGGGTACATTTCTTTTAGTCCTGCCAGGGCATGTACCATATCATCATAAGACCCTAAATTTTCGGCACCTGGTGGTGTGGCTACTCCTGCCTGCATAAAAAGTCTTCTGCTGCCACTTTTGGTGCCCAGGTAAACCAAAGATGGATCGCAACCATAAATAGGAATTCCAAGTTTAACCGCCAGGTTTCTTTCAAGTGCTGTTGTATTAAAGCATGCGATATGAGCAACATTACCCGGTGGAATTGCTTTTTTTATGCGTTCTATAAGTCTTGGCCTTTGTAAGATTTTTTTGGTTAGAGGTATGGCAGAAGTATCATAACAACTGATCAATGTAAGGCGTTCACGGGCATGATAACCGGTTATGCCTGGTAACAGATGCAGGTAATAATCAACCACCACCGGGTCAATGGTTGTGCTGCTGACGTAGATCACATTTGCACGGGGCATCCGCAACAACATCAGTAAACACAATAATCTTTCTTCATAATACAGGGCGCCATCTACTTTTGCAAGCACTTCCTGGTCAAGCGAAAGGCTGGGTATTACCACAATCGTTTTAGCTGCCAGGTTATCAGGAAAAAAGAGTTCAAACTGGTTGGCAAATCCCTGTTGTATTTTTTCAAATGCTTCCAGTTCGGCAGGCGAGCCAGGTAAAAATTCACCAGTTTTACAATGATTAAAAAGAATTTGAAAAGGCATTGTATCCTTATTACCCGGTTGCATAATAAAGTATTTTAGGGAGTACAATATCCGGCAAATGACATTATCTTAAAATGAGATTCGTCATGGTTTATTAAGAAACCTGTCATTGTATTACTATAAAAAAACCTTTGTGCAACTTTTTAATCCACAATACGTTAATAAAATATAGTGTTACAGCCAAAGGGCTTCTTTTAAAAAATTGTTATGTTTGTATATGAACTGGACCGAAAAAAAATCCATCCGGGTTGCCATTTTAGATTTATACGAAGGACATGCCAACCAGGGTATGCGATGTATACGTGAGATATTGAACCAGTTTGGCGAAGAAAATCATCTGGATCTTACCTGGGATGAATTTGAAGTGCGGCTTGAAAAACAGGTACCTGACCTCAGTTACGATATTTATATTTCCAGTGGTGGGCCCGGCAGTCCCCTTGAAACTGAAGGCAATGAATGGGAAAAAGTATATTTCTCCTGGCTTGAAAAAGTACAGCACTGGAATAATAACCCGGCATACGTTCAAAAAAAGCAGGTATTTTTTATTTGCCACTCCTTCCAGCTCATTTGCCGCCATTTAAACATAGCCAAAGTAAGTAAACGAAAAAGTACAGCTTTTGGCGTTTTCCCGGTACACCTGTTATCAGATGGTCATGATGAAAGAATATTTGAAGGTTTGAAAGACCCTTTCTATGCAGTGGACAGCCGCGATTTCCAGGTAACAGAGCCCAATCACAATAAACTACATGAAATGGGTGCCTCCATTCTGGCCATTGAAAAAGACCGGCCGCATGTACCGCTTGAAAGAGCTGTAATGGCTGTTCGTTTTAATGAGAACATGATCGGCACACAGTTTCATCCGGAAGCGGATGCCATTGGTATGAGCCTGCATTTGCAGACCGAAGAAAAGAAAAAGACCGTGATCGAAAATTATGGCGAAGAGAAATGGAGATCGATGATCACCCATTTGAACGACCCGGAAAAGATCATGTGGACCTACGCACATATCCTCCCCAATTTTTTATTGCATGCGGTGGAAAACCTGCAGCTGGTTGAGGTATAAGCTTCCCTTTATTAAATGGATTTTTATGGCTACTTTTATTCTACCCAAAAGAATAATCAAAAGCTGTATTTAACATGATCAAAGCACTAAGGGACAAGTTCAACGCCAATTTTACCAAGAAAAAATATGATGCCTACATGGCCAAGCTGGAAAACCTGCATCCGGGTGCCCTGGATTTCAGGAATGCTGAAACACCTGTATTTGTTCCAAAAGAATTTACAGCAAAAATGCTGCATGCCTGCGAGGATATCATTGATGTGATCGTTGATCCAAGATTTAAAGCAATGACGGAACGTGGAATTCCGGCCTATGAAAAGGTACCCAATGAAAGCAGCCATACTGAGTTTTTGGTCTTTGATTTCGGCATCTGCGAAAATGAAGCCGGAGAACTGGAGCCACAGCTGATCGAGATGCAGGGATTTCCTACCCTGTACGCTTTCCAGGCATTTCATTCAGAATTAACAGCTGCATATGCTGAATTGCCG
>JBJTMN010000369.1:0-5944 GCA_046070545.1 Ferruginibacter sp. | reverse complement strand
ATCATCATTTTAATAAGCTTGATAAAACCATCGCCCAATGGTTTTAACTCAACTGCAAAGGAAGGATAATAGTATCCCAGGGCAATACCAATGGCTATTGCAATGAGAACCTGGAAATAAAGGCTTTTGAAAAGTTTTGGCATTTGAGAGTAAGATATAAAAATCTATTGTCTCTTCGGAAAAATAATTGTCCGGCAGTATCGCAAGATTCGCAGATAGGACGAACTTGAATCTGCGTAATCAATTTCATCAAATCAATCAGCGATTAATCAGTTTTTCCCTTATCCCCCACAAACCACTGCTCCTTATTTTTAAACAGCACATTAAAAGTAGTAAGCGATCCGTAGCAACGGGTAATGTATTGCTGAATGTTAACCTTCTCTTCGTCGGTAAGTTTTTTGTGACTGTTGATATTTTGTTCCAGCACACGCAGGCGGTCACGCAGCATTACGATCTTGTGAAAGAAATCATCAATGAGAATTTCTTTTGGCTTCAGGCTTTTATCGGCAGTCTGTAAACTCATGGTACCTCCTATCCATTTATCGCCAATAGGAACGATCTCTGTAACATCGCTCCACTGCCTTAATATTTTTAATAAAGACCTTTCTACCTCAGAAACGGTCTCCACTTCTGTAGTTACATTTTCTGCAATGATCTCATCCAGGTGGTTATCTGTTTTATCCATTTCCTTTATACCATGATGAATAAAAGAGATGAGATAGGTTGCGTATTTAACGCCCACGATCACACCGGGCCCGTATTGGGTGTGTTGTAACCGGGTGCCAATACCGAGTGTAAGCTGGTTCTCTTCCATAAATTAATTTTCCTTTTTGGCTTCTGCTTCTTGATTCTTTAATAATTCAGCCTTGAATGCGTAGGACGAATTTAAAATATATTTATTGAAAGTAACTTCATCGGCTGTGCTGGCAAACTGGTAAGTGGGCTGGTAGCGCACCATGAAAGAATCCAGCTCGGCACCCTGTAAGCCCGTAATGCGTTTTACAAAATTCTTATTGAAACGATAGCTTACAAAATGGTCCTGCTCCTGCTGCTCCAGCCTGGCCTGGAAGGCTTTCAGGTGTTTGTTCCTTCTGAAGCGGAACATATTGATGATCTCATCAACATCGGCCCCTACAGCACCGCTGGGAGAAATGCTGGTTCTTATAGTTGGCTTCCGGAAATTATACACATCAGCATAGGTTTGCCGGTTTTCAATGGAATCCTCACGATAGGAACGTGCAAACACAATTACTTCTTTTAAAGTATGGTAACCGCCTTTCACGTTAATGCCCAGTGAAATATCAAACTGGTTGATACTGGCAATATCCTTTACAGCAAACTTCTGGGTGGGTTTATTCTTATAAATAAAAGTAAGCGAATCTTTTTCGCTAACGGTTATTTTGTAATGCCCCATCGAATCGGTTCGGGTAATTTTGCCACCGGTACTTTCTACCTGTACATTTTCAACATAGTTTCTCCTGGAAGAATCAAACACGGTACCGGTAACTGTTAGCTGGGCATACAATTGATTGCCTGTAACAATAAATAAAAGCAGCAGAACAGGTATTTTTAAAAACGATCGCAACAGGCTGACAAATTAATGATAGTAAAAGTACAGGAACAATTTAAAACAAGAGGAGTGGCCGGTTTGTTTTAACTGCGATTTTGCTTTTTAATAAGATCGTCAATTACAGCAGGGTAGTTGGCGTGTTCTAAAACATGAATTTTCCGGGCAAGTGATGCCGCTGTATCATTTTTATCAACCGCACAGGTTGCCTGGAAGATAATTTCTCCATGATCATAGATCTCATCCACATAATGAATGGTAATGCCGCTTTCCTTTTCGCCGGCTGCGATCACTGCCTCATGCACTTTACTGCCATACATACCCTTGCCCCCGTATTTGGGTAACAAAGCAGGGTGAATATTGATGATCTTTTTAGGATAGGCCTGAATTAAAGATACCGGCATCTTCCATAAAAAGCCAGCCAGCACTATAAAGTCAATTTTGTGATGGGATAATTCCGGTAAATAAGCATCTCCGGCAGCGAAACGCTCTTTTTCTATTAATAATGTGGGAATACCGGCCTCTTCTGCAATGGCAAGTACTCCGGCACCGGGTTTATTGCAAACGATCAACGTAATTCTTATACTTTCGGAAGATTTAAAATAGTTTATTATTTGTTGGGCATTTGAACCGGCGCCACTGGCAAAAATAGCAACCTGGGTCATTTTTAACCCGTTTTTGCTGTTTCTGCCGGTCATTTTGCCCCAGATCTTCACAATATACTTTCTGAAAAAGCTGAACTGCCCCAACGGGATGCTGATGAGTAAAACACAGAGCGGCCAAAGCAGGGTTATCAGTAACACATATAGAATGACCCATAAAGCTCCTTTCTCTAAACCGGTAAACATTAAAAGCCTGCGCCCGGCATAACCACAAAGGCTTCCACCCAAAGCAAAGGTTGTAATAATAAGTACCAGGTTAATTCCGTTTACCTTCCATCTTTGTTTAAGTTTCTCAAACATTCGGCAAAAGTGGGGTAAAAATTTGTGAATTAACCCGCAGAAACGAAAAAAAATCGATTGACATAAATACGTTACAAATACATGACAATTAATATACAAAAATTTAAACAATTCGCTGAAAACCACGCCAGATAAGGAAAAAAAAAATTCTAAAATGTTGATATATTGTCAGCATCCTGCCTTATTTTTGCACACGAATCAGGATATTTTTCCACATTAGCCCCGATATAACTGTATGAGTCGCTATAGAAAAATCTTAAACAGAATCTTTACAAGCATTTTTTTAGTTGTTTTATTGTCAATTAATATACAGGCTTCTGCTGCAGATGGAGCTGCTCTGTTCAAGGCAAATTGTGCCAGTTGCCACAAGCCAGATAAGGATTTCACTGGTCCGGCCTTAAAGGGCTGGAAAGACAGGGTGCCAGCAGGCGACTGGGTATATAAGTGGATAGCTAACTCAGGAGATTTAAGAGAAACCGAACCATATGCAAAAGCCCTTTTTGCAAAATGGAATAAGGTGCAGATGACGGCTTTTGGAAACCAGCTTAAGAAAGAAGATATTGATGCTATATTAAAGTATGTAGATGATTATACAGACGCTCCGGTTGGCGGAGTATCAAAAACCCCCGAACCTCAGGATAACTCACTGCTTTTTGGCATTTTAACCCTTGTTTTAGCACTTATTGCCTTTATATTATTACAGGTTAACGGTAACCTGCGCAAATTATCCGACGAAAAAGAAGGTGTTCTGCGTCCGGAGCCGGTTCCGGCATACAAAAACAAAACCTATTTAATGGCAGGTATCTTAGTACTGTTTGCTGTGGGTGGTTATTATACCATCAACGGGGCAATCGGTATGGGCCGCATGAAAAATTACCAGCCAAAACAACCCATATTTTACTCTCACCAGGTACACGCCGGCACCAACCAGATCAGCTGTTTGTATTGCCATGGTGGTGCACAGGACAGCAAGCAGGCAAGTATTCCATCAGTTAATACCTGTATGAACTGCCATAAAGCCATCAACAAATACGAAGGTCCCGATAAACTGGTTAGGGAAGATGGTACAGCTGTTGACGGAACAGCAGAAATTCAGAAATTATACGAGTATGCAGGCTGGAATGCAACGACCAAGACCTACAATCCGGATAATGATAACAACGGAATTCCTGATGGTGCAAAACCAATTGAATGGGTAAAGATCCACAACCTGCCCGACCATGTTTATTTTAACCACAGCCAGCATATTAAAGTAGGAAAACAACAGTGCCAGACCTGTCATGGTAACATACAGCAAATGCCTGAAGTTTACCAGTTCGCAGACTTAAGTATGGGCTGGTGTATCAATTGCCACAGGGAATCAAAGGTTGATTTTTACAACAAAGCTGATGGCAGCGGCAATAAATACTATAGCATTTACGAGAAATTCCACAACGACATCAAGAATCATAAGATGGACAGTGTTACGGTAGAAAAGATCGGTGGAACTGAATGTCAGAAATGTCACTATTAAAAAATTAGCTGATTAGCTAATTCGATAATTTGCTAATGAAGGGTATAAGGGTTTGAAGAGTATAACAATTAGCACATTAGCATATTAGCACATCAGCACATTAGAATATCAGCTTATTAGCATATTATCAAACTATGAGTAAGAAAAAGTACTGGCAAAGTTTTGGTGAACTGAATCAAACGGAAAGTTTTCAGGAATCAGCCAATAAGGAATTTAAAGAAGAATTACTTCCTTTAGAAGACCTTGATGATAAAGGTATCTTAGATGCCAAAACTCCACGCAGGGATTTTCTTAAATACCTGGGCTTTAGTACAGCTGCTGCCGCCGTTGCAGCCAGTTGCGAAATGCCGGTACGTAAGGCTGTTCCTTTTTTAAACAAGCCGCAAAGCGTTGTACCGGGTGTTGCTAATTATTATGCATCTACCTATGTTAATGGCGGTGATACTATTTCGGTTGTTGTTAAGCAAAGAGATGGCAGACCCATTAAGATAGAAGGAAACGAACTGTCAACCATTACAAACGGAGGTACCAATGCACAGGCACAGGCTTCTGTACTGGACCTGTACGACAATACCCGCCTTCGCTACCCGATGCAGAAAGATGGTAAGGATTTTAAAGAAGTTACCAGTTTTGATGCATTTGATAAAATGGTGGGTGCAGCCATCACAGGTAAGGCGGTTGCCATTCTTACTTCCACTGTGAATTCTCCCTCTACTTTAGCGATCATTAATGAATTTATAGCAAAATATCCCGGCAGCCGCCATGTACAATACGACGCTGTAAGTTACAGCGGTATGTTACTGGCTAATGAAGCCTGCTACGGAAAAAGAGCGATCCCTTCATACCATTTTGATAATGCAAAAGTGATCGTTAGCCTCGGTGCCGATTTCCTGGGTACCTGGTTAAGTCCTACTGAATTCAGCAGTCAATATGGTAAGAACAGGAAGGTAACAGGAGAAAAACCTGAACTGAGCAAACATTTCCAGTTTGAAAGTATGATAAGCCTCACCGGTAGTAATGCCGATGACCGTTTTACACATAAACCATCTGAAACCGGCGCAGTTGCATTGGCGATTGCTGCTAAACTGGGTATTGCGGTAACAGCTCCGTCCATTGCAGATGCTAAACTGGCTAAGGGAATTGATACGGCCGTTGCAGCTTTAAAAGCTAACAGCGGTGCTTCATTGGTAGTTTGCGGAAGCAATGATGTAAATATCCAGATCATTGTAAATGCCATCAACGAAGCCATTGGCGCCAATGGTAAAACCATTAACTGGGCCATGACGTCAAACTATAAAAATGGTATTGATGCGGATATGGATAAGCTGATCGCAGATATGAACAGCGGTGCTATTGGCGCTGTGTTGGTTCATGGAGTTAATCCTGCCTATTCCTACAGCGACAGCAAAAAATTTAAAGATGCCCTGGCAAAAGTTGTTTCTGTTTCTTTCAACGGAACCATGGATGAAACAACCGAGCTGTGCAAATATATTCTTCCTTCTCACCACTGGTTAGAGAGCTGGGGCGATGCGGAACCTAAAACCGGTTACTACAGTTTATTGCAGCCAACCATCAACCCGTTATTTAAAACACGTGCTTACCAGACCTCATTGATCAAATGGAGTGCTGCAGCAGGTAGCCTGGTGAATGATTACGAAACTTATTTTAAAACATACTGGAGCGCCAAATTAGGTAGTATAGATCTTTGGGAAAAAGCTTTACAGGATGGTGTTGTAGAACCTGCAACTATGCCTGTTGGCGGCGGATCTTTCAACAGCGGCAAATTAGCCGAAGCAGCTGCAGCTGCAGCGTCAGCAAAAGGCGGTGCTGTTGAAGTGGTGCTGTATCAAAAAGTATCTGTTGGTGATGGCAGCCAGGCAAACAATCCATGGCTGCAGGAAT